>NZ_JBEAJG010000012.1:0-52639 GCF_040065235.1 Klebsiella sp. GB_Kp047
GGGGGTACAGGGGGCGGCGGCGACTGGCCGCCCCCTGTGCGCTCCCTGCGCCATGCCAGGCATAACGCAGACGATTAACCGGGAGCGCAAATTTCGCTGAAGTTACACGTGATAAACGCATTGTCTGGCCGGGAAAGTTGCAAACCGATAACAGTCTCTACGGCGACCCGCAGGCGCACATACCCCAGGCCCGGCAAGCGCAGCGCCGCCGGGCAGGACACCTCCGGCGCCATACCTGCCTTTGTGCCGGATGGCGGCTTCGCCTTATCCGGCCTACGGGATCCTCCCGCAGGCTTATGCCACTCCGCCAGGCAACCGACGCCAGGCGGTCTGTCTCACGCCTTCTGCTTGGCCTCAGACTCCTGACTGCTGTTCAGCGCCAGCGAGACCGCCAGCGTCTGGGCCAGGCACAGCGAAGCAACCTGCGAGCGGAAGCCATCCACCTGCGCTTCCCGCACCACAAAGCAGACATCGCTGAAGGCCGCCAGCGGGCTGACCTGGCTGTCGGTAATGGCGATCTGCCGCGCTTTGCGCTGCGCGCCCAGCTCCACCAGCTCGACCACTTCCCGGGCGTACGGCGAGAAGCTCACCGCTACCACCACGTCTTTCGGGCCGACCAGACTCAGCTGCTCGGTGAACATGCCGCCGAGGCCGTCGATCAGAAAGGCTTTGCGATCGAGGTGGCGCAGCGCATAGGTCAGATAGGAGGCGACGCTGAACGACCGGCGCAGGCCAATGACGTAGATATTTTCCGCCTCGCCCAGCAGGGCCACCGCGCGCTCCAGCTCATCGCTGGAGGTCTGCATCGCCAGCTGCTGCAGCGCCTGGTTGTTCACCATCGTGAACATATTAAGGATTTCCGTCGGCGTTTCCGGCGGGCTGGACTCATCGCTGGTGGTCTGGCGGAACAGACGGGCGCGCTCGGTATAGTTGGCGGTCTCTTCCATCAAATGCTGCTTGAACATCTGTTTCATTTCGTTAAAGCCGCTGAAGCCGAAGGCGTTGGCAAAACGAATCAACGTGGAAGGGGGAACGTCCGCCTGTTGCGCAATGGAGGCCACTGTATCGAAAGCCACGCTATTGCTGTTATCAAGGATATAGCGGGCGACCTGTTTCAGGCGTTTGCTTAACGTATCGTAGCGACGCCTGATTTCATCCTGCAGGATGGTCAGCTGTGTTGGGTTATTGGCCATAGAGTGCGCTCTGAGAAAATGGAAGGAATATGGCTTCCAGTGTACCAAATGAAGCGAATTTTTCATTTATTGCGACGAAATACGCGATTCATTTCACGAAGAAACAGAAAAACGCCCGCTCCGCAAGGTGACGGAGACGGGCGTCGGGGGATCAGCGGCGGGCTTCGCGCCAGTAGCCAATAAGCGTCAGGTAGTTGCGTTTCACTTCCTCTATCAGCGCCTCATCGCTGAGCTCACCCTGCATCCAGCGCCGAGACGGCTGGCCAAAGATGGTGCGCCCGACGGCGAAACCTTTGATCATCGGGTGTGCGGCCGCTTCGGTGAAACCGGCGCGCAGTTTGTCGGAAGGCGCGTCGAGGCCGAGGATCAGGATCCCGCGGCTCCACGGATCTTCGCGCTCGATAAGGGCGGTGATCTGCTGCCAGCTGGCGCTGGAGAGCGGCGGCAGCTTCCACCAGTCCGGCTTGATCCCCAGCTGATAGAAGTGTTCCAGCATGGTGTGGTAATGGCGCTCGTCTTTGTCCGGGCCATTTTCCGGCAGGATCACCTCCAGCAGCAATTCATGGCCTGACTTGTTACAGGCCTGCCACACCTCGAGCAGCAGGGCGTCCTGCTCTGCACGCAGCGCCGCCGGGTCATCCGGGTGATAGAAAACCAGACATTTGACGACATGCTCCAGCGGCCAGTCGATCAGCTGCGAGCCGATGTTGCCATGCTCCAGACGCAGCGGTCGCGAGCTGGGCAGTTCGATAGGGCGCCCGATCCACCAGCCCTTGCCGGTAATGGCGTTCAGCGCACGCTGGCCGTAGGTGCCGTCGGCCAGAATACCGCTGCGCTGGTCAAGGCCCGCCTCCTGCGCCGCCGCTTCGGCCGCGGCCAACAACAGCAGCTTGAGCTGCGGAATGCAGGCTTCATCGCGCCCGGCCCCCCGCGCCAGATCGGCCAGCTGTTTGCGATGGTCGAAGGCGAAAATGCACAGCTCCGGCCACTGCTGGCGGCGGCTGGTCACCCGGTGCAGGTGGTTGAGGCGCTCGTCGACGTCCGGGCGCGGCACCGATTCGGCGCGCTGCAGATAGTCATCGAGTTCGACTTTGGTCGGCATCGCCGGCGCACAGCCGTGGCGGGAGACCACCAGCGCCCCGCAGGCATTGGCATAACGGCAAGCCTGCTCCCAGCCCTCGTCGTTAAGCCAGCCGCGCAGCAGGCCAGACATAAAGGCATCTCCGGCGCCCAGCACGTTGAGCACCTCCACGCGCACGCCCTGCTGCAGCGGCACCTGGTCCCAGCTGTCCGGGATGTCGCCTTCCAGCACCACGCAGCCCATCGGCCCGCGCTTGCAGACGAGGGTGGCTTTGGTGGCATGGCGCACATTTTTGAGCGCGGTCAGGGTATCGGTGCTGCCCCCGGCAATATGAAACTCTTCTTCGGTTCCCACCACCAAATCGAACAGATGCAGCACTTCCTGCAGCTGGCTGGTGACCGGCCCGGACTCAATGAAACGGGTTTCGCCATCGCCGAGCGAGGTGAGTCCCCACAGCACCGGACGGTAATCGATATCCAGCGCGGTACGCAGGCCGTGACGGCGGGCGTACTCCAGCGCCTTCAGCACCGCGGCGCGGGTGTTGGCGTGCGACAGATGGGTGCCGGTCACCGCCAGCGCCCGGGAGGAGGCAATATACTCCTCGCTGATGTCGTCAGGCGTTAAGGCCATATCGGCGCAGTTATCGCGGTAGAAAATCAGAGGGAAAGTCTCCTGATCCTTGATCCCCAGCATCACCAGCGCGGTCAGGCGGGATTTGTCGGTAATCAGATACTCAGTATCCACCCCGGCGCGGTTGAGCGTTTCACGCAGGAAACGGCCGTTGTGTTCATCGCCAACGCGCGCCAGCATGGCCGATTTCAGCCCCTGAATCGCGGTGCCAAAGGCCACGTTGCCGGAGGAGCCGCCCAGATATTTCGAGAAACTGGCAACGTCTTCTAGCCGCGAACCGATCTGCTGGGCATAGAGGTCGACGGCCACCCGACCTATACAGATGACGTCGAGCCGCTTTACTGCTGCATTCATAGCTAGGATTTCCTTTTTGGTGTCTGCTGCCTGGAAGGGTCGGGATCCCGACGTCGACTCCGTGAACAGCCTGAGGGTTATTGGTTACCCTTAGTTTGAGAAATAAATATTTCATTTGCAAACTCGTTCGAAATTAAAAAACCAAAAGTGTGAGGGATCTACCACTCTGCCGCATTGAGCCTCGCGTGAGCGCGGATCGTCCCCACTGTTGACCCGGGAGGAAATGAAACGCCACACGACATCCATTTACCTATGATTTTTAAGGGGATATTGCCGTGTGCTGCGGCAAAAAAGGGCCCGAAAACGTGTCAGGAATGTAAGTGAAACGTATGAAATGGGTAGAGAGTTTGATCCTTCTCGCAAAATGAAATATTTCTTCTGTATTTGTATTTAATGAAAAAAATGTTTGCCTATAATCCACAGGTATTCCAGTGACGTGAACGACGGCCCCGGCGGCATCGGCGCGACGCCACACACAAATACTGAACAATAAGGATTGTGCATCATGGGCAAACTGAGACTGACAACGGCGCAGGCGCTGGTGAAGTTCCTCGATAACCAGTACCTGGAAGTGGATGGCGTAGAGCTGAAGTTCGTGAAAGGCATTTTCGCGATATTCGGCCATGGCAACGTCCTGGGGCTGGGGCAGGCGCTGGAGCAGGACAGCGGCGACATGCGCGTCTATCAGGGGCGCAACGAGCAGGGGATGGCCCACGCGGCCACCGGTTTTGCCCGCCAGGCCTTGCGCCGGCAGATTATCGCCTGCACCTCCTCCATCGGTCCGGGGGCGGCCAACATGATCACCGCCGCCGGCACCGCCAGCGCCAACCGCATTCCGCTGCTGCTGCTGCCGGGCGATGTCTTCGCCACCCGCCAGCCGGACCCGGTGCTCCAGCAGATTGAACAGAGCTACGATCTCAGCATCAGCACCAATGACGCTTTCCGCGCAGTCAGCAAATACTGGGACCGCATTACCCGCCCGGAACAGCTGATGAGCGCCTGCATCAACGCCATGCGCGTCCTGACCGACCCGGCGGAAACCGGCGCGGTGACGCTGTGCCTGCCGCAGGACGTGCAGGGCGAAGCCTGGGACTACCCGGAATCCTTCTTTGCGCGCCGGGTGCACCGTCTTGACCGCCGCCCGGCCAGCGCCGCGCAGCTGGCGGACGCCGTGGCGGCCATCAAAGCCAGCCGTAAACCGCTGATCGTCTGCGGCGGTGGGGTGAAATACTCCGGCGCGGGCGAAGCGCTGTCCCGTTTCGCCGAGCGCTACGGGGTGCCCTTCGCCGAAACCCAGGCCGGGAAGGGGACGGTGGTCTCTTCTCACCCCCTGAACGTCGGCGGCGTCGGCGAGACGGGCTGTCTGGCGGCGAACCTGCTGGCGAAAGAGGCCGACCTGGTGATCGGCGTCGGCACCCGCTTCAGCGATTTTACCACCGCCTCGAAATGGATTTTCCAGCACCCGGAGGTGCGTTTCCTGAATATTAACGTCAGCAACTTCGACGCCTGGAAGCTGGACGGCATTGCCATGCTGGCGGACGCCCGGGAAGCGATGACCGCCCTCGACGCGGCGCTGGCGGACAGCGGCTGGCAGGCCGGCTGGGGCGCGCAGATCGAGAGCGTGCAGAGCCGTCAGTTAAAAGAGACCCAGCGCGTCTACCAGGCGGTGTGGCAGGAGAAATCCTTTGTCCCGGAGATCGACGATCATCTCGATCGCGAATCAGTGTATCGCGAATTCCGCCAGATCACCGACTCCACCCTGACCCAGAGCAGCGTCCTTGGGGTACTGAATGAAACGCTGCCGGCCGAGGCGGTGATCGTCGCGGCGGCGGGCAGCCTGCCCGGCGATCTGCAGCGCGTCTGGCGCAACCGCGCGGAAAACACCTACCACGTGGAGTACGGCTACTCCTGCATGGGATATGAGGTCAACGCCGCACTGGGCGTAAAGCTGGCGCAGCCGCAGAGCGAAGTCTACTCCCTGGTCGGCGATGGCTCGTTCATGATGCTTCACTCTGAACTGGTCACCTCTCTGCAGGAGCGGGCGAAGATCAACGTCGTGCTGTTCGACAACATGGCCAACGGCTGCATCAACAACCTGCAGATGGAGCACGGGATGGACAGCTTCGGCACCGAGTTCCGCTACCGCCAGCCGGAAACCGGCCAGCTGCAGGGCGGCCTGGTGCCGGTGGACTTCGCCACCATCGCCGCCGGCTACGGTTGCAAAACCTGGCGCGTCACCACCCTGGACGAACTGCGCCACGCGCTGGACGCCGCCCGTCGCGAAACGGTCAGCACCCTGATTGATATTAAAGTGCTGCCGAAGACCATGGTGCACAAATACGGCAGCTGGTGGAACGTTGGCGTCGCCCAGACGGCGCTCTCTGAGCGGATCCGCAAAGTTGCGCAAATGATTAATGAAAAGCGCGCCCAGGCGCGTGATTACTAAAACGAACATCCACTCTGAATCCTACAGACTTACGGAGAAAACCATTATGTCGCTCAAATTAGGTGTCATCGGCGCTGGCGCTATCGGTAAAGAACACATCCGTCGCTGCACCCAGGTTCTGCAGGGCGCCACCGTTGTGGCGGTGTCTGATATCAATGCCGACAACGCCCGTGCGGCGGTCGCGCTGCCGGGCGTGCAGGCGGAAGTCTACGCCGACGGCCACGACGTGATTAACGCCAGCGATGTCGACGCCATCCTGGTCACCTCCTGGGACCCGACCCACGAAGAGTACACCCTGGCCGCCATCGCCGCCGGTAAGCCGGTGTTCTGCGAAAAACCGCTGGCGATGACCGCGGAAGGCTGCCGCCGCATCGTCGATGCTGAAATGAAGGCCGGCCGTCGCCTGGTGCAGGTAGGTTTTATGCGCCCGTACGACGAAGGCTATCTGGCGCTGAAAAAAGTGATCGACGATGGCGATATCGGCGCGCCGCTGATGCTGCGCTGCGCCCACCGCAACCAGTCGGTCGGCGAGAACTACACCACCGATATGGCGATCACCAACACCCTGATCCACGAGCTGGACGTGCTGCGCTGGCTGCTGAACGATGACTACCGTTCCGTGCAGGTGCGCTTCCCGCGCTCCACCTCGCACACCCATGCGCGCCTGAAAGATCCGCAGATCGTCTCCTTTGAAACCAAAAAAGGCACCCTGATCGACGTCGAAGTGTTCGTGAACTGCCAGTACGGGTATGACATCCAGTGCGAAGTGGTCGGCGAGACCGGGATTGCCCGTCTGCCGGAGCCGTCTGCCGTCCAGATGCGCAAGTCCGCCAGCCTGTCGACCGCCATTCTCACCGACTGGAAAGACCGCTTTATCAAAGCCTACGACGTCGAGCTGCAGGCCTTTATCAACGACGTCAAAGCCGGCCAGCTGCACGGCCCGTCGGCCTGGGACGGCTACGCGGCGTCGGTGGCGGCGGACGCCTGCATTAAAGCGCAGGGAACCAGCGAGCCGGTTGAAGTGACGCTGCCTGAGTGCCCGGCATTCTATAAACGTTAAGCACGTTTTGCTGACGGAATTTCTTTGCACAGGTAACGACGATGAAAATTGCCTTTGATGTGGATGTGATTAAGGACCTCGGGATCACCCGCATGGTCCATCAGGTAGCGGAGTGGGGCTACAAGTACATTGAACAGTCGCCGCACCCGCAGATTAACCCGTTCTACAAGCACCCGCGCGCCAGCCGGGAGATCATGGCGGAGTACAAGCAGGCGCTGCGCGATACCGGCCTTGAGCTGTCGTCGTTTATCTGTGTCTACCGCTGGTCTGGCCCGGACGAACTGCGCCGTCAGGCAGCGGTGAAAAACTGGAAACGGCTGGTGGAAATTGCGGTGGAGATGGGCGTTCAGGTGATCAACACCGAGTTCTCCGGCGATCCGAATCAGCCTGAGATCTGCGATGAAATGTTCTATCGCTCGATGGAAGAGCTGTTGCCGATTTTTGAGCGGGAAGGCATCCGCGTGGAGATCCAGGCGCATCCCTGGGATTTCTGCGAAGAGAACAATGAAACCGTCGATATTGTGAAGTCGTTCCGCAGCGATAACGTGAAGTACGTCTACAGCGTGCCGCACACCTTTTTCTACGACAAAGGCGTCGGCGACGTGGCGAGCATGCTGCGCTATGCCGGGAGCGATCTCTCCCATGTCCTGATTGCGGATACCCGCAATCATACGAAACATTGCCGCTATATCGTTAACCCGCCGGGCGTGGATGCCGTGGTGCACCAGCACGTAGGCGTCGGGGAAGGGGATGTGGATTTCGACGCGCTGTTCCGCACCTTGCGCGAAATGAAATTCGCCGAGCAGACCTTCAAGGTCGGCGGGGAGCCGATTGTCGCCACCTCGCTGTTTGGCTACCCGGAAAAAATGAAATACCAGGCAGTGGAAACCCGTGAACTCATTGAACGTGAATTGCTGCGCCGCTAAGGCGCAGCGGCAGGAGCCCTACTATGAACAAAGATAACGTCAAACTGGCTATCGCCCCGATCGGCTGGACTAACGATGATATGCCGGAGCTCGGCAGCGAAAACACCTTCCAGCAGATCGTCAGCGAAATGGCGCTGGCCGGCTTTACCGGCAGCGAAGTCGGCAGCAAATATCCGCGCGACCCGGCGGTCCTCAAGCCGATGCTGGACATCCGCGGCATTCAGATCTGCAACGCCTGGTTCAGCACCTTTTTCGCCAACGGCCAGCGGGAAAAAACCATTGATGAATTCGTCAATCACATGAACTTCCTGCATGCGATGGGCGCGAAAGTGATTGGCTGCTCCGAGCAGAGCGGCAGCATCCAGGGGCTGGATAAACCGATCCTCGGCGATGCGAAGCCGTGCTTCAGCGACGAAGAGTGGCAGCGGGTAGCGGAAGGCTATAACACCCTCGGTCGCCTGGCGGCGGAGAAGGGGATGCAGGTCTGTCTGCACCACCACATGGGCACCGGCATCCAGACCACTGCGGAAATCGACAAGTTTATGTCGCTGGTGGACGAGCGCGTCTTCCTGCTGTTCGACACCGGCCACGCCTGGTATTCCGAAGGCGGCGAAGCGCCGATGCTGGCGATCCTCAAAAAGTATCTGCCGCGCATCAACCACGTTCACCTGAAAGACGTCCGTCCGCCGGTGATCGACCAGGTGCGCCGCGACGGCCTGTCGTTCCTCGACGGCGTGAAAAAAGGCACCTTCACCGTCCCGGGCGACGGGGTGATCGATTTCCGTCCGGTGTTCAAGCTGCTGGACGACTTTGGCTATAAAGGCTGGATGGTGGTGGAAGCCGAGCAGGATCCTGCCCTGGCCAATCCTTTCGAATACGCCGTCAAAGCGCGCAAATATATTCGCGAAACGGCAGGGATCTAATCGTTGTGACATTTTCAGGCCATACCGGGTATGGCCTGCTTTTTTCCTTTCTCAACCGGACCCAGGGCTCAACCACGGCGCCGGACAGTTCCCTCTCCCGGGCCCAGGGCTTAACCACAGCGCCGTACCGTCCCCTCTCCCTCAGGCAGAGGGCCAGGGTGAGGGTGACGATGACGGGTAAAGCGTCACTTCACTTCCGCCAGCGCGGTCTTATCCACATAAGGTTTCATCAGCGCGTCGGCTTCCTTCTGCGCCGCCTGCACCGCCGCTTCCGGCGTCACTTTGGCATCGTTAACCACCGCCGCCAGCTGGTTCTCCATCGCCTTACGTACCGCAACGGTCTCCCAGGTGGAGTACCACGGATGGGCGTACTTCAGCTGCTCAAGGGCGATCGCCGCCCGCGGATCCTGCTGCAGATAGGCCTTCATCTCTGGCGTATCGTATGACGCCTTGCGCGGCGAGAAGTAGCCGGTAAAGCGGCTCCACGCGCCGTTCACGTCGGGGCTCACCAGATAGGTCAGGAACTGATACGCCGCTTTCTTCTGCGCATCGCTGATGCCTTTAAAGCTCACCAGGCTGGCGCCGCCGATCGGCACCGCGCGCTGCTCTTTGGCCGGCAGCATCGCCACCCCAAGCTCAAAATCTTTGCTATTTTCGCGCATAAAGCCCAGCGCGCCGGTGCTGAGCATCGCCATCCCGAGCTTGCCGGAGAAGAAAGCAGCGCTGATCTGCTTCGAGTTCAGCACCCCGGACGGCATCACCTTGTCCTTGTAGATCAGATCCTGCCAGAAGCGCAGGGCGCCGATGGCGGTCGGCGAGTTGTAATAGACCTCGCCAGGATAGTCTTCGTTAAAGTATTTCCCGCCGTTGGCGCGTACCAGCGCCGAGAAGATCCAGCCGCCGTAGTCGTCGTTGGTCGACGGCAGCATGATCCCCCACTGGCCTTTGCTCTCGTCGGTCAGCTTTTTGGCATCAGCCAGCAGCTCGGCCCAGGTCTGCGGCGGCTGTTTGATCCCGGCCCGATCGAACATCGTCTTGTTGTAGTAGAGGATCGGCGTCGAGTTATGGAACGGGATCGCATAGGTGGTGCCCATCACCTGGGCGTTCTTATGCATCGCGGGCCAGAATTCCTTTTGCAGAAAATCGCCAGCCTTTTGATCGCCATATTTAAACAGCTCGTCCATCGGCAGGATCTCATCCTTCAGCGCCAGATCGGTGGTGAAGTTGGCGGACATGATCACCAGCGCCGGCGGCTGGCCGGCCTTCTGCGCCGATTCGGCTTTGATCTTGGTGGTGTCGTAGTTGCCAGTGAAGATGCCGCGCACTTCGACATCCTGCTGCGAGTCGTTGAATTGCTTAATGACGCGGGTCATCTCCATGGTCAGCTTGCCGTCCACCGGCGCCGGGAACATGAAGTCTATTTTCTCTTTTGCCAGCGCCGCGCCGCTCAGGGCAAGACTGAGGCCAACCGCGACTACCGTAAGAGGTTTAAACATGATTACACTCCATCAGTAAATTATGCTGGGTCTCAGCATGAAAAAGATGCACATCGGCAGGCGAGAAGCCGACCAGTAGCGACTCGCCTTTCTCCGGCACCGTGCCGCGGTGGCGGCGGCTAAAGCGCAGGGTGCCGATCGGAGTGCTGACGTGGAGCAGGTAGTCGGCTCCCATCAGTTCTCGTTGCAGAACGGTGGCCGGGAGGCGCAGATGGCCCTCCTCCACGCGGTCGGTAATATGTTCCGGGCGAACGCCCAGCCAGACGCGGGTCTGATCCCGGTGGCGCGGCGGCAGCGGATAGCGCTGTTCTCCCAACAGTACTTCACCATTGGCGCAGGGCAGCGACAGCAGGTTCATCGCCGGCGAACCGATAAACCCGGCGACGAACAGGTTGGCCGGGTTGGCGTACAGATACTCCGGGCGCCCGACCTGCTGTACTTGGCCGCCGTTCATCACCACGATGCGGTCGGCCATCGACATCGCCTCGGTCTGATCGTGGGTCACATAGATCGTGCTGGTTTTCAGCTGCTGGTGGAGGGCCATAATGCTGTCGCGCACTTCGCTGCGCAGGCGGGCGTCGAGGTTGGAGAGCGGCTCGTCCATCAGGAACAGCCGCGGATTGCGCACGATCGCCCGGGCCATCGCCACCCGCTGGCGCTGGCCGCCGGAGAGCTTCGCCGGTTTGCGGTCGAGCAGCGCCTCCAGCTGCAGCATCTGCGCCACTTTATCCACCCGTGGCTGCCAGCTGCTTTTCTCTTCCTTGCGCACTTTCATGCCGAAGGTGATGTTGTCGCGCACCGACAGATGCGGAAACAGGGCATAGTTCTGGAAGATCATCGCGAAGTTGCGCTCGCGCGGCGTGGCGGCGGTGATGTTCTCATCATGCAGCCAGATTTGGCCTTCGCTGACCGGCTCCAGGCCGGCGAGCAGGCGCAGCAGGGTGCTTTTCCCGCAGCCCGACGGGCCGACCAGCACCACGAATTCACCTTCGTGAATATCCAGCGACAGGGCGCTGAGCGCCGGTTTGCCGTCGAAACGTTTACTGATGTTTTGCAGACTGAGCATGGCGGTTAGCGCTCTTCCGTTGGGCAACTGATGTTTTCGTCGTACAGCCAGGGGCCGGCGTAGTGGGCCAGCGAGTGCTGGTAGCTCACCCACTGCTCGCCGACCTGGCGGTGCATCAGGCATGAAGCCGGGGAGAGGTCGTAATAGGGCCGGGTGTCTTCGTGGCAGTACGGCACCTGATGGACGGTACCAGGGATAGTGGAGATCAGCGCCTGGCGATACTGGGTCATGGTCAGGCTGTGGTTATGGCCGCAGAAGATGCGCGTCAGCGACGGGAAACGCTCCACCAGCGCCAGCAGACGGTGGCCGTTTTCGCAGGCGATCGGGTCCATCTGCGCATTGCCCAGCGGCAGAGGCGGGTGGTGCATAAAGATGGTCGCCGGTTTGTCGCCGCCCTCGAACAGCTGGGCTTCCAGCCAGCCGATGGTCTCGTCGGTCAGCCAGCCCTTCGAGGTGCCGGCGCGGCTGGAATCGATAAACAGCAGGCGGGTGGCGAAGTCATCCACCGCATAGCGCATATTTTGCGGATCGTTGCCCAGCTGCGGGCACAGCGGGTGAAGATGCTCCAGAAAATGGGCTTTGTCGTCGTGGTTGCCGGGGATCAGATACAGCGGATAGTTCAGACTGCCGAGGATCTGGCGGGCCATCTGATACTCCTCCGGGCGGCCGCAGTTGACGATATCCCCGCTCACCACCACCGCGTCCGGGCGCTCGCGCAGCGCGTTAAGCTGCGAGACCACGTCGGCGTTGGCGGCGTTGACGTCGATAAAGCCGTACAGCTTCTCGCCGCGGCTGCGGAAATGGGTATCGGAAATGTGCGCTAACAGCATGAATCACTCCTTATTTGATCCCGGAGAAGCCGAAGCTCCGCAGGAACTGTTTCTGAAAAAGAATGAACGCCAGCATCAGCGGCAGACAGACCATCAGCGTCCCGGCGCCGATGGTGCCCCACTGGCCGCCGGATTCGGCGCCCATGGCGAAGGAGACCAGCCCGACGGTCAGCACCTGCTTATCGGGATCGTTGAGCATCATCAGCGGCCACAGGTACTCGTTCCAGTGGTAGGTAATGCTGACGGTGGCGAAGGCCAGCACCGACGGCCAGGACATCGGCAGCAGCACGCGGAACAGCACCTGCCACCAGCGGCAGCCCTCCATCAGCGCCGCCTCCTCCAGCTCTTTCGGGATGGCGAGGAACGCCTGACGCATCAGGAACACGCCGAACGCCGAGGTGAAATAGGGCATCATCACCCCGGTGAGGGTGTTGAGCAGGCCGAAGGTTTTCAGGGTCAGCATGTTCGGCACCATCATCACCACCGGCATGATCATCAGCTGCACCAGGAACAGGAGAAACAGCGTCTGCTTGCCGCGAAACTCGTGGCAGGCGAAGACGTACCCGGCGGTGGTGATGGTCAACAGCTGCACGCAGAAGGTGCCGAAGGTGAAGATAAGGGTGTTGGCGTACAGGCTCAGCCAGTCGGCGCTGTTCCAGGCGTCGCGGAAGTTATCGAGGGTTAGCGGCAGGCGCGGCAGCAGCGAGGCCATGTCTTCCCCGAAGGTGGTGGCGCTGAACGAGGTGGCCAGCATCCAGATAAACGGGCTGATCCACAGCAGCGCCAGGCAGCACATTAATACTGTAAGCGTAAAGGGCGACGAGCGGCGCAGGCGCAGCCACAGCGGACGCGCAGCGGCGGGTGTGCGGACCAGCAGCGGCGAGATGTCAGCGCTCATAGTGGGCTCCTTTCTCCAGCAGTTTCAGGTTAATCAGCGAGAAGGCGAACAGCCCGGCCAGGGTCAGGAAGGTGGCGGCGGAGGCTTTGCCAAGGTCGTGGGTATCCCAGGCGAGATTCTGAATGTAATAGAGCAGCACGGTGGTGGCGTTGTCCGGCCCGCCGCGGGTCATCACCGCCACGTGGTCGATCTGGGTGATGGAGTAGATCAGCGCGGTGGTGATCACAAAGCTCAGGGTCGGGCGCAGCAGCGGTAGCGTGACCTTAAAAAAGACCTGCGTGCGGGTAGCCCCTTCCATCAGCGCCGCTTCCCGCGTCGAGGCCGGAATGCTCTGCAGCCCGGCGAGGAAAAACAGCATGTAATAGCCGGCGAACTTCCACACGCCGATCAGCGCCAGGGCCAGCAGCGCGCTGTTGCTGCGCCCCAGCCAGTTGTTGTTCATCGGCCCGAACAGCTTCGCCAGATAGTGATCGAGCAGGCCGAGGCCGGGCATAAAGATAAACAGCCACAGTGCGGCGGCGCTGACCATCGGGATAATCATCGGGAAGAAGAAGGCGGTGCGCAGCCAGCGGTTGACGCGATGGTTCTCGCTCAGCGCCACCGCCAGCAGCAGGGCGAGGGTCACCCCGGGCACTACCGTCAGCAGGATATAGAGCAGGTTATTGCCCAGCGACTGCCAGAAGACGTTATCGGCAAACAGGCGGGCGAAGTTATCCAGCCCGACGTACTGTGCGCCGTCGCTGGCCATGCGGGTATCAAACAGGCTGTCATACACCGAACGCCCCAGCGGGAACCAGGTAAACAGCAGTAAAAACAGCAGGGAAGGCGACAGGATCAGCCAGGGAAGCCAGGTCTTTCTCATGGTGACGCGCATCTCGTTCAGCCATTTATCGAAGCCCGGATTGTGGGAAGCAATGACTACAGAGGCATGGCGGGGAGATGACGGTTTGATGAAGCGACGGGGAAAACGCCGGGCGAGCGGGCCGCCCGGCGGGAGAGAACCATCAGAAGTCGGCTTTCAGCACCGCGCGGTAGCGGGCTTTGCCTTCGCGAACGTGCTTCAGCGCTTCGTTAATTTGTGACATCGGGAACAGCTCGGTGGTCGGGGCCACTTTGCTGCGCCCGGCGAACTTCATCAGCGTGCGCAGTTCGGACGGGTTGCCGGTCGCCGAGCCGGAGATGCTGCGGTCGCCGCCGATAAGGGTAAAGGCCGGCACCGGGAACGGCTTCATCACCGCGCCGACGGTATGGAAGTTGCCGCCGTAAGCCAGGGCTTCGAAGTACGGCTGCCAGTCGAGGTCCACCGCCACGGTGTTGATGATCAGGTCAAACTGGCCGGCCAGCGCTTTTAAGGCTTCGGGATCGCGGCTGTTGACCACGCGATCGGCGCCCATCGCCAGCACTTCCTGCTCTTTGGCCGGGTTGGAGCTGAAGGCGGTTACTTCCGCGCCCATCGCCCGCAGCAGCTTAATGGCGATATGGCCGAGGCCACCGATGCCGATCACCCCGACGCGGCTGGTGGCGGTGACATGGTGGGTCAGCAGCGGTTTAAAGACGGTGATGCCGCCGCACAGCATCGGGCCGGCGGACGCCAGATCGATGCTCTCCGGCAGGGGGATCACCCACTGCCAGTCGGCGCGCAGCTTATTGGCGAAGCCGCCGCGGTTGAGAATGGTCGGCACCGAACCTTCCAGACAGTTGATCTGGTTGCCGCTGATGCAGGCGTCGCAATGGCCGCAGCTGCGCGCCGTCCAGCCGATGCCGACCTTCTGGCCAATCTTCAGCCCTTTATCCTGCGCCGCGCTGCCCAGCGCCGCCACCCGGCCAATCACCTCGTGACCGGCCACCAGCGGGTAGCTCGACATCCCCCATTCGTTGTCGATCATCGACAGGTCCGAATGGCAGATCCCGCAGTATTCCACCTCAACTTCGACATCTTCCGGCTGCAGCTCGCCGGCATCGTACTCCCACAGCGACAGATCGGCGCCCGCTTCTTTGGCGGCGTAGCTTTTAATGATGCTCATGTTTATTTCCTTGGGGTTGGCGTGATAACCCAGAAAGTGTAGAGCATGGTATTCCACGGCGCTTGGCAATCGGAGGGGTCGCGAAGCGGGCGGACCAGCCGCCCGTTAAGGTCAGCGGCTGGCGAGCGGCCACTGATTAAGGCGGATGCCGCGCTGCGGGGCGCTCTCGGCAAAATCATCCAGCACCGCCCGCACGTCCGGGTCGAGATAGCCGACGCTGTCGTGCTCGACGATCACCACGCTCTTTTCCGGAATTTTCGCCAGCAGGGCCAGCAGATGCGGATTGTGCATAAAGGTCAGATTCTGCTGGATGCGCAGCACGTAGTGGTCATCGTAGCGCGCCAGCTGCAGCGAGTGGCGATGGCTGCGCCAGAGGCTGAACGCCATCTGGGTGGCAAGACCAATCCCGATCCCCGCCAGCATGCCGAAGGCGATAATCCCGCCGATGGTGGCGAGGAACGGGACGTACTGCGCCGCCCCCTGGCGGAACTGCTCGATGAACAGCCGCGGCGTCGCCAGCTTATAGCCGGTATACAGCAGCACGGCGGCGAGGCTGGCGAGCGGGATTAAGGTCAGCAGGCCGCTGAACCACAGGCCGCAGATCAACAGCAGCACGCCATGGATAAAGATCGACAGTTTGCTCTGCGCGCCGTTGCTGACGTTCACCGAGCTGCGGACGATCACCGCGGTGATCGGCATCGCCCCCAGAACGCCGGAGAGCAGATTGCCCACGCCCTGGGCGACCATTTCACGGTTCGGCGAAGGCGGCGGATTTTGCGGGCGCAGCTTTTTCAGCGCCTCCTGGCTGAGCAGGGTTTCGAGGCTGGCGACCAGCGCCAGGGTCACCGCCACCACCCACACCGACGGATTGCGCCACGCGCTCCACGCCGGAGACTCCAGCTCGTCCAGCAGCTCGCCGAGGCTGCCGAACGCCGGCAGGGTAATACGCGGCAGGGCGGCCAGCTGCTGCGGCGCAAAATGGGTCAGCAGCAGGGTGGTCACGCAGCCGAGCAGGACGGCGATCAGCGGCCCGGGGATCCAGCGCAGGCTCTTCACCCGGCGGATAAGCGGCGAGCCCCACAGCCAAAGCACCAGCAGGCCGCCCGCGGCGACGGCAATCGCAGTGACGGAGAAAGCGGCATTGCCCTGAACCACATCGGCAAGCCCGGTCTCTTCCGCCGTGCCGAGCGCGACGGGGATCTGCTGCATAATCAGCAGGATGCCGATCGCCGCCAGCATGCCTTTGATGACGCTGGCGGGAACCAGCGAGATAAAGCGCCCGGCCCGCAGAATGCCGAACAGCAGCTGCAGCGCGCCGGCCAGCACCAGCGCCATCAGGAAGAGGGAGAAGGAACCCAGGGATTCAATGGCGGCGACGACGATGGTGACCAGTCCGGCGGCGGGGCCGCTGACGGCGAAGCGGGAGGGGCTGAGGGCGGTGACGACCAGGCCGCCGATGATGCCGGTCAGCAGGCCAACGAAGGGCGGTAAGCCGCTGGCCTGGGCGATGCCGAGGCACAGCGGCAGGGCGACAAGGAAGACGACGATGCCGGCGAGAGAGTCCTGACGAAGCGTGTTCATGGGGCGTGCTCCTGCGGTGAGAGGTGTTCGACGAGGGTGGTTAAATGGCCGGAAGCCAGATCGTAGACGCAGCCGTGCAGGCTGAGCGGCCGCCCGCTGGCGAGCACCGTCTGCACCGGCTCACTCTCCAGCAGACGGGCGAACTGGGCGCGAACGTTGGCTTCCACCAGGGCGTCAAGGGCACGGCGAGAGGGCTCCGCGTCGGAACTGGCGCTGGCACTGGCGCCGGGGGAGGCCGCAACAACACACCCATCGGCGATCTGCGCAATTTCTTGATGCACGGTGTGGCGCAGCTGGCCGATGCGGCGAGCCAGCGCCGAGGACTCCTGCGCCAGCGGCAGGGTGGGCAGGGAAAGCGCCGCCTGCACGCCGCCGCAGCCGTAGTGGCCGCAGAGCACCACCCGCTCCACCTCAAGGTAGTGGAGGGCATACTGCAGGACGCTCATGACGTTGTCGTCGGCGGGATCGAGCATGTTGGCGATATTGCGGTGGACAAAGAGCTCGCCGGGCTGGCTGCCGGTGAGCACCTCGGCGGGAACGCGGCTGTCGGAGCAGCCGATCCACAGCGAGTGGGGCCGCTGCCCGTCGACCCATTTTTCGAAATAGTCCGGGTCATGCTGACACTTCTGCAGCGCCCAGCTGCGGTTGCGGGCCAGCAAAGGTTTTAACGTCGTCACAAGTATTCTCCTGAGTTAATTCATCGAGTGAATATGTCCATCAAGACTCGTACAGCGACTAGTAAAAATAGTGTTTACCGGAACCCTTCACGCCTGAGGAAAATCCTGGAATAAACGGCAAAAAGAAAACTTTTCATTAATGTAAAGTTATAAAAATATTGATGAAATTGATATTTGACTGCGGAGCGGATGAATAACAAAAAGGTATTGGCTAAAACTTTCTGGAATATATAGGAATGATGGTGGGTGGGATTAGGGGGATATTTGGCGATTGGTGAGTGGATTTGTTTGGGGAGAGATGGATTGTGATGGGGATGCGGGCGAGAGTGATGTGAGAATAATTTGAGATGAATTTGAGTGGGATTTGGGAGTGCTGGGGGAGAAGGGGGAACGGCTGGCAGGTGGAGTTGGATTTGCGGGAGGGTGAGAGGAGGGGGCTGGTGGCAGTCGCGCTATGGAACGGCAGCAAAAGGTGACGCCGCGCAGGATAGCGCTGTTTTTTTCAACACTTAGCGCAATGACGGCACGCTGTCGCTTGCATGACCGCCGCCGACAGGTATAATCCAGAACGTTTCCGCATCCCCTTCAGTGCCGAAGTGGCGAAATCGGTAGACGCAGTTGATTCAAAATCAACCGTAGAAATACGTGCCGGTTCGAGTCCGGCCTTCGGCACCAAAAGCATGTAAATGGACCTCAACTGAGGTCTTTTTTTATGTCTAAAATCCAGTATTTATCTACCTTTCCCGCTATATTAACTCTCTCAAGGTCAACCGACATCAACGTACATCTACCAACAGATGTTGGTATAGATGATGGTATTTCCGGTTCGATAATGCTTGTACCAACAGGGAGGGGATAAGCATGGCTCTAACAGATATCAAAGTCAGAACAGCCAAGCCAACGGATAAGCAATATAAGCTGACCGATGGCAGCGGTATGCACCTTCTTGTCCATCCAAATGGTTCTAAGTACTGGCGTTTGCAGTACCGTTATGACGGCAAGCAAAAGATGTTGGCACTTGGGGTTTACCCTGAAATCACACTGGCGGATGCCAGAGCACGTCGTGACGAAGCGCGTAAGCTACTAGCGAATGGCGTCGATCCGGGAGACAAAAAGAAAAATGATAAGGTTGAACAGAGTAAAGCACGAACCTTTAAAGAGGTAGCGCTCGAGTGGCATGGCACCAATAAAAAGTGGTCTGAAGATCACGCCCATCGTGTGCTAAAAAGTCTGGAAGATAATCTCTTTGCAGCGCTTGGTGAACGTAATATCACTGAGTTAAAAACGCGCGATTTATTAGCGCCCATTAAAGCCGTAGAGATGTCTGGACGTCTTGAGGTTGCTGCTCGTCTTCAACAGCGCACTACGGCCATCATGCGTTATGCAGTGCAAAGTGGGTTAATTGATTATAACCCGGCACAAGAGATGGCTGGGGCGGTTGCTTCCGGTAATCGACAACATCGTCCGGCGCTGGAATTAAAGCGCATCCCTGAGTTGCTTGAGAAAATAGATAGCTATACCGGCAGGCCGCTAACCCGCTGGGCGACAGAACTCACTCTGCTTATCTTTATTCGGTCCAGTGAGCTGCGTTTTGCTCGCTGGTCAGAAATCGATTTTGAAACGTCAATGTGGACCATCCCGCCTGAGCGAGATCCTATTCCTGATGTGAAACATTCTCAGCGAGGTTCAAAGATGCGTACACCGCATCTGGTGCCGCTTTCAAAGCAGGCGCTGGCGATCCTGAAGCAGATAAAACAGTTCTGTGGCGAACATGAGCTGATCTTCATTTGCGATCATGATCCACGTAAACCAATGAGTGAAAACACCGTAAACAGTGCGCTACGGGTGATGGGATATGACACTAAGGTTGAGGTTTGCGGCCACGGCTTCCGTACAATGGCCTGTAGTTCGTTAATTGAGTCAGGACTATGGTCGAAGGATGCGGTGGAAAGGCAGATGAGCCATATGGAACGCAATTCGGTGAGGGCGGCGTATATCCATAAAGCGGAACATCTGGATGAGCGCAAGCTGATGTTGCAATGGTGGGCTGATTTCCTGGATGCCAATCGGGAGAGAGTGATTACGCCGTTTGACTATGCGAAGATCAACCGGGGTAATGGCGAGTGAGTTGAATGCCTTTGTTTCTCGGTTGATGTTTAAATTAAAATGACCAACCAGCCCGCTTAGGACTGGTTGGTCGCTGTATTTTTTACCGTTGTTATCAGAATTCCATCTGCCAGGTACAGAGTAGCCAGACAAAAAGGATGTCTGCAATAATGCCTTGAATGTACATAAAGTTGCGAGCATCATCGCAAATATGTGCTCATGGATTCTTCAACGTAATGACCTCTGACAAAACCCTAAGGCAAGCGATATCAAATATCACCATTTGGAGCAAAGGCGAACAGCGTGCGCCACATAAGCCATTATTGCTGCTGCATGTCCTCTCACACTATCGGCATGGTCATGAGCGCCTGTTTAACTATAGTTCTGAAATCTACGAGCCCCTGTTGGATCTTCTGGAACGTTATGGACCGCAGCGTCGTGACCAGCGCCCGGACATGCCATTCTGGCGTCTGAAGGGCGATGGCTTCTGGGAACTACAAAATGCGGAACGGTGCTCAACCAATGGTAGCCGCCAGCCGCCCCGACGTGAACTCATCGAATATAATGTCGCGGGTGGATTTGATGCCGATAATTTTGCGTTGGTGGCAAAAAATCACAGGTTAATTGATACGCTCGCGCAGCAGCTCCTGGAGGCGCATTTTCCGGCCAGTATTCAGGAAGACCTCGCTGATGAGATGGGTTTTGATATTCGCACCTCTCTCCGTCAACGCGATCCGAAGTTCCGTCAGATGGTGCTACGTGCTTACAATTATCAGTGCGCGATCTGCGGCTTCAACATGCGCCACGACAATGCGCCGATTGCTCTGGAAGCCGCCCATATCAGATGGAAGCAGCATCATGGCCCTTGTGAAGTACCTAATGGCCTGTCATTGTGTGCAATCCATCATAAAGCGTTTGATCGTGGTTCGATTGGTTTGGATGAAAATATGCGTGTGATGGTTTCCGGCGCGGTAAATGGTGGTGGGGTGGTACAGCGGCTGTTCTGGGATTTTGCGGGAAAGGCGATTGCGTTGCCACCGATTAAAGAAAATTATCCGGGCGAGCGGTTTGTGGAATGGCATAGGGAAGAGGTGTTTAGAAGCGGAAGCTAATAAGACGCCCTCGACAAAACTGAAGTTTATTGTTGTGATTTTAGGAAGTATCCTTGAATTCAAGGAATAACAGTGAGATTTTCTGTGTGATAATTATAAATGTAGATAAAGAAGATTTGAATTGCGAAATGATACTTATTGATAAATCCAAAAGAAGATGTTTTAAGGTTTGATCCTGATGGAATTATTAGTTTGTTAAAAGATAAAGTGTCATAAAAGAGTTTGTCTATGGACAACAAGGTGGGCCTGATATAGCAGAAGCAATCAAATATGTGAAGCGAGCAGTTTAAAAATACCTACTTTTTTATTTTTCTGTAATAATTCAAGTGAATTGGAGGATTCCGTGTTTTAGGTAGGTGTATGGGAGTTCGTGGATTATAGATGATGCAAACAAGCAGGAAAGCATTAACTATTTTCAGATGTGAAAATTTATTGACTATCAGCCCAATGGGTTGAAATGTATAGTTATTCGGCTGAAGATGCCAGAAAAGGATGTATAAGATAAGACTATTTTAAATAACGCACTCAAAATGTTTGGATTCTGTAAAATGAAGGTTGTGGTTTTTTCTAAAACTTGATAAAAGGTGGGGATATTTCCTCTCTTTTATCAAGTTTTATTTTTTAAGCTAAATATGTAAAGCATTATCTTAAAATTTATTTATTAAACTATCCCAGCTTTCTAATCTGATCGGTGGACTGGATGTAATTTCAACATTATGTCGTTGTTTACTTTCTTCGAGATCATTATTAGAACGACCAGCAATAACAACACTTCTGATATTTATATCTTTATCAGGGTCAACACTTAAATTTCCTTTTGGTCCAAGTAATGCGTTTGAGAAGCCAGAACCAGTTTCGACCTGTTCTCTTATCTCATGAAAGTAGTTTCTATATTTTTCATAATCTCCTCTATATATTACACTAATTCGCTCTCTAACCTGTTGTATCGCCTCATTTGTTTTTTGTGACAGATTACCGTATCCAGATTGGTTCATAAGATTAAAATTAGCACCTTTGATTTCTATGAGAGTAACATCCATTCGTGATCGACCGGAAAAGATGACATAATCAACGAAACCATTAGCAATTTTTAATTCTGATAAAACAATATACTCTTCTTTGGGATTAGCATAAAAACTAGCGAAAAACGATAAATCTTTTTTTATAAAATCAGCTATTTCACGTTCGGTTGGGTTTGTTTCAATAAAATCAGAAATTTCTTTTTTTGATATAGAATGCTCTTTTATTTGTAATCTTTTCGTGATGGTATTGCTATCTTCAACATAAGTCTTTTTGGTGTAAGGATAAAGTTGTTGATGAAGATATTCTATCTTTTGAAAGAGCCTTTTGTTTTTTAATGTACTATCTAATAATTCTTCGAGAGAACAATCAAGCATTAACTGCATTTTTTTGAGTGTCGTTTTTTCCCAGTGAGGATAATTATTATGGTTAAATGTTACAATATCAAAAGTGCCGTAGCCAGAAAATCCTTCTTCATAATGTTCAATAATTACAGTGTCATTGTAAATAAAGCCATCATTAATTAGTTGCTCGCGGATATATTCTACAGAATTTGTCACACTAGTTGGTCCGCTTTTATCACCTAGATCTGTTAATAGTGAAAATTGAGTATTCCCATGTAAGAATATCCTTACTCTACATAAGGCCTCTTCATGTGAATAATTATTAGGTTTAAATTGAAAAATAAAATCACTTACTTTCATTATATTCCCTTATGCCATTAGTTTATATGTAAATTGCTTCACATAGTCCAATGATTCGAAATAACTTCCGCTTGTTTTAAAATTAACTCCACCGCACCCGCTGTTTTATCCGGCGGATATTTATACCGACGCAGAGTCTGTCGAACCAGGATACGCAACCTTGCGCGAACGCTTTCCCGTACCTGCCAGTCTACGGTTGTAGATTGCCGTAGCTTTAGTGTCACTTCTATCGCCAGCTTCTTAAGTACCTCATCCCCTAACTCTCGGACGGCGCTTTCGTTTTCAGCCAGTGCGTCGTAGAAGGCGATCTCGTCAGGATTCAGGCCAAGTGCATCATCACGCGCCATTGCGGACTGAAAGTCCTTCGCCATCTGTATAAGCTCTTCAATCACCTGCGCCGTCTCAATAGCCCGGTTGTTGTATTTAATCAGCACGTCCTGAAGACGTTCAGAATACTTCTTCTCCTGCACTACGTTATTTTTAGTGCGGGACTGGATACCATCATTAATCAGTTTTTCCAGCAACTCTACCGCCAGGTTGCGATATGGCATATCGTGGACTTCCTGCAAAAACTCATCAGAAAGTAAGCCAATATTGGGCTTATCCAGCCCGGCTAGCGTGAAAATATCATCCACGCCGTTTGCAATTACGGCATTATCAAGAATCTGTTTCAGCGCGGAGTTCTTCTCGGCCTGGCTTATTTTTTTGTCCACACTGGTGAATTTGCTGATCGCGGCCTTCACCGCAGACAAGAAAGCAATCTCCAGTTTATAAGACTGCGCCGCATCCAGCGTACAGCAAAGCGACCAGGCTTTAGTAATTGCCAGTACGTTATCAAGAAAACGCTTCTTACCGTCTTCAAGGCCGAGCACGTAGTTTGCAACAGGCACCAACAGCTTTTGTGCGTGAGCTTCAAAGCCGGTGTAGTCAAAACCCGCTGACGTTGCTGTTTTGGCAAACATACCGTGGATGATGTCCAGCTTTTCCTGCATGATTGCCAGCGCTTCTTCGGCATTAATGGTCGCATCGCCTTTACCGTTTGCATCGGTATAGGTTTTCAGCGCCAGTTTCAGTTCATTGGCGATTCCGATGTAATCAACCACCAGCCCGCCGGGTTTATCTTTAAATACCCGATTGACGCGGGCAATGGCCTGCATCAGGTTATGTCCGCGCATTGGCTTGTCAATATACATAGTGTGACAGCAGGGGGCGTCGAAGCCGGTCAGCCACATATCGCGCACAATCACCAGCTTCAGCGGATCGTTCACATTCTTGAAGCGTGACTCTAGTCGTTTTTTAGTTCGCTTGTTGTAGATATGCGGTTGCAGCATTGCCTTATCGGACGCTGTACCGGTCATCACGATTTTGATTTGTCCTTTTTCAGGATCGTCATTGTGCCACTCCGGGCGTAGCGCGATAATTTCATCGTAAAGATGGACGCAGATTTCTCGGCTCATCGCGACAATCATCGCCTTGCCGTCCATTACGGTATTGCGCTTCTCAAAGTGGGAAATCAGATCAGCGGCAACCTGCTGGAGACGAGGTTTAGCACCAACCAGTTTCTCCAGACGGCTCCATTCACCTTTGGTTTTTTCACGCAGCTCCAACTCATCATCTTCAATCAGTTCATCAACCTGATCGGAGAGCGCCGCCAGTTCTTCATGATTGAGATCGAGTTTCGCGAGCCGGGATTCGTAGTGAATAGGCACCGTTGCGCCATCGTCCACTGCATCCTGAATATCATAAATCGAGACGTAATCACCAAATACAGCACGGGTATCGCGATCCTCTGCTGAAACCGGTGTTCCGGTAAACCCGAGAAACGAGGCGTTAGGCAGCGCGTCGCGCATATGTTTAGCGTAACCGTATTTATAGACGCCGGTTTCCCGGTCCAGATTAGCTTTCATGCCGTACTGGCTGCGGTGCGCTTCATCGGAAATAACAACGATGTTACTGCGCCCATTGAGTACCGGATGGGCGTTTTCCCCTTCTTCCGGGGAGAACTTCTGTACGGTCGTGAAGATAATGCCGCCTGCATCGCGAGTTGCAAGCAGTTCCCGCAGTGTTTCGCGGTCATCCGCCTGTACCGGCATTTGCTTGAGCAGTTCCTGCGCCTGACAGAATGTGCCGTAAAGCTGGCCATCCAGATCGTTACGATCGGTTACGACCACAATCGTTGGGTTGCCCATCTCCGGCTGTTGTAGCAGTTTGCCGACATAACAACACATGGAGATGCTTTTACCGGAGCCCTGTGTATGCCAGACCACACCTGCTTTCTTACTGCCAGGCTGAATGTTGCTGTGCAGGGCCAGTTGCTTACCGGTAGCAGCGACAATTGTCGCCTGTACGGCCTCGCGCACCGCATGGAACTGGTGATAACCGGCTATTTTTTTGATCAGCCTTTCATCGTTGTTCTCGAACAAAACGAAGTAACGGATATAGTCGAGCAGTAGTTCCCGGTTAAAGAACCCCCGTACCATAGTTTCCAGTTGCCATTCCAGCAACGGCTTGTCATTTTCATTGCTGATGGTCTTCCACGGCATAAAACGTTCTTCCGTGGCCGTCAGAGAACCCACACGCGCCAGATAACCATCGCTGACAATCAGCGCTTCGTTGCTGATAAACAGATCGCGAATTTCGTCTTTATAGGTCTGTAACTGATGGTACGCATCCCAGATATCTACGTTGTCGTCGATGGGGCTTTTCAGTTCCACCACCGCCAGCGGAAGCCCGTTAATAAAGCAGATGATATCCGGGCGACGAGGTTGTTTCGTTCCGCTGATGGTCATTTGATTGACCACCATAAAACGGTTGTTTTGCGGCTGGTTAAAATCCACCAGCAGAGCGTGATCGTGGATAAGTTCTTCGTCGCGGCGGTACTGAACCGGTACCCCTTCCAGCAGCCAGTGATGGAAGGCTTTGTTACTGGCAATCAGATCCGGGCTTTCAGCACGAGTAATACGGGATATAACCTGTTCGAAGACGTCTGCGGGCAGATGCGGGTTGATTTTTTGCAGGCAAGAGGTTAACACGGGCGTCAGGAACACTTCATGATAGCTGGCGCGTTGCGGGTTACTGCCATCAGGGGCAATATCCGGCCCGTGATGAATTTCCCAGCCTTGTTCGGCAAACCACCCCAGGCAAAGCTGTTCTAAGTCGTCTTCAGTCAGCATCGGTAACGTCCTGTGTTAAACGTGTTCGGCTTCTTCAGTAATAATTTCAGCTTCATCATGCCCGTTAAAGGTTCGCTTAATCAACTGATTAAGTTCCGGTAGACATGTTGAAAAGGCTTTTTCAAATGCCGTCATATGTTCTACCAACCAGTCGACCATCTCCGGCCACTTTTCCTGATCTGCGATGCCGTTGATGGGTTTTCTGTAGGTAATACGGCAGGATTTCTTATCCGGTAAGGCCTGCCAAACAATTTCATGCCCAAAGCGATTTTCGATTGCGGATCTGCGTTCATGAAGCCAGTCAAACGCGAATGTATTGGTTTGTGCTGACGGTTTGGCAATCCAAAGCTCAACCCTAATTTCTTTTTTGCTGAAGATAAGATTGTACGAAACGCCACTGATGCCAGAACCTGCGCTTAACCAGTGGTCGGTTGACGGGCTGATATTATTGTAGAGTGAACATGAGCTAACACGGAATTTCTCCAGAGCTTGGGTCCAGAACGCCTTACGTAAATGGTGGCGAGCTTTGGATTCTCCAGTCGTGGACTGCTCCTCAGCCTCTTTTTGCGCCATACCGATCATGTAAGATTCCGCTTCCGGCGTCGGTATTACCTGCTTGATATCAATAAACACATCGTTACCATAACGGTAAGGTGTGACCTTAAAGCACTGTACACGAATATTGAACTGCATTAACCAGAGTGCGGTATTGGTTGCTTCTTTGCGGAAATTTGCTGCGACCATCATGATACGCTGTGAACGATTCTGGTTAATTTGCACCTCTTCCAGGCTATCGTGCTCAAGAAATTCAGCCAGCACGTCAGCCGCAGGACGCGTTTCTTCTGGTTCGTTCTGATCAAGGTAACGCTGGAAGATCTCAACGATATGTTCTTTGCGTAGATTCGCGCAGTAACCCGCGTACTTCAGCGCCTGCCAGACGACATCGCGCCCGGAATCATCGAGCTTATTCTCGATGATCACAAGATTACCGTCCTTGTCGATCGCCAGTAGATCAAGCCGCTCTTTGGTGTCGTCGAACCCGGCAAACTCTTTCTGGATGATAAGTAGTTCGTCATCGCTGCTGCGGGTCAATGCCTGCGGGTGCTTCGCCAGCCATTCCTGCAAGTGATAGCGTTCGGTGAAACCCGCGTTAGTGAAGGTGGTTTCCTGAAGGGGTTGTAGGCTATTGCTGGGCTGATCGACTTTAAACATAGTCGGCTTCCTTTGCTAATTCCTCGGCTTCCGGCAGGGTGATTTCGCCGGAGAGGAGTTTGGGGAGGAGGGTGTCGCGTAAACCCACTAAGGATACTATTGTATTATTATTTTTTTGAATACCGTTTCTGATGGTTGCTATGTGATTGTCGAATCTATTCAAGATAGATTGAGTTGGTTTCAATACTTCAAGACGATAAACATTATCTCTATTTAACCCAGGAACAGCAGCGTCGGTGTTCATGCTGGGCAGATTCAATGTTTTCATTAAATAATATAAATAACTTAATGGAATTTCTTCTTTAGTGGCTACGTAATAGACAGTATCAATTGGATGGAATTTTCCATCTTCCCAATAAATTGTACCAATTGAGCCTTTTCTGCCCACTATAATACCAGGCCCTTCAACAAGGTAGCCGTTGTGAGAGCCGGTAACCCCACCCGATCCATAGACAGGATATGGCCCATCAATGCGTTCTGTTTTTTTTAATGCTTTTCCGTAATGAAGAGTTGCTATATTTGACATTCGTTGCGAACTCCATCCAGCCGGAATGTCCCCTAATTCACTTTCCTGCATAGTCGACGGGAACAACTCTGCCGTAGCCCTGAGTTCAGCATATTTTTCAGGATGCTCTTGCTCAAATATGGTCAAAGAATCAGCATCCTTTCCAGAAATTGCTGTCATGGCAGCAAGTGTTGCTTCTTCTTGCGAACCACCCGATTCCAGCACCGCGATTTTAGCTTTTACCGGTTCAAAATCAACAAACCAGCTTTTGAACAAGGCTTGAGCCATTTGTTCGAGGGTATGATTGATTCTTCTATTGGCGTAAATTTTATCATTTAGATTCCATCCAATATCGGCAATACAATCTTCTTTATAATCACCAAATCGGGGAATAAGTAGCGATTTAATTGCTTTTAAACTGAGCGTTTTTTGAGTTGTGCCAACAACCTTACTTTCAATTTGTCGTTGAACGAAACTTGAGTTCAAACATAAATAAAGATATTTAGCGTTTATTTTAGGCTTGATTGCCGATGTATTTTGACCGAGGCAAAATTCAGTGTCATCGACCAAAGCAGTTAAACCATAACTACCTACCCTAGTAATTATCAGGTCATTTTTTTCTGGCTTATACCGGCGAGAAAACTCATTGTATACGATTTCTTCTACTTTAAATGTACTCTCTAATTCAAGATATCCATAACTAACATCCGTGCAACGTACCATTGCCCAGCCTTTATCGGCATATTTAGGTGTTTTATGCAGTGAATCAATTACATCTGCAATATCACTTAATGATACAAGTTCAAAGCTCATAACCCAGCCCCCCCAAATTCGCCTTAATCTGCGCCTCCAGTTTCGCACTCTCTGACAACTGTTCTTTAAGCTGTGCCGTCAGCCGCGCCATTTTCTCCACAAACGGCTCATAGTCTTCATCCAGCTCAACCGCACCAACATAGCGCCCTGGGGTCAGAATAAAATCATTTTTCTGAATATCTTCAAGGGTTGCAGAGAAGCAGAAACCAGCTTCATCTTTATAATCTTTATCCGTCTGCCAGGCATGGAAGGTATCTGCAATCTTGCGGATATCATCCGACGAAAAATCACGCAGTACGCGATCTTTCATAAAGCCAATCTGGCGAGCGTCGATAAACAACACTTCACCTTTACGGTGCGCTTTGCCGTTACCACCCGATTTGTCTTTGGTTAGCAGCCAGATACAGGCTGGAATTTGGGTGTTAGTAAACAATTGTCCTGGTAGCGCCACCATGCACTCCACCAGATCAGCTTCGATAATCGCCCGGCGGATTTCGCCTTCGCTGTTAGTATTGGAGCTCATCGACCCGTTCGCCAACAATAGCGCCATTGAACCTTTTGGGGCTAAATGGTGGATCATGTGCTGCATCCAGGCGAAGTTGGCGTTGCCCTGCGGCGGGGTGCCGTATTTCCAGCGAACATCTTTTTCCAGCGTTTTGCTCCACCACTCTTTCATGTTGAACGGTGGGTTAGCCATAACAAAATCGGCCCGCAGATCCGGGTGCTGATCGTTCAGAAATGTATCGGCGTTCTGTTTACCGAAGTTAAAATCGATGCCGCGAATCACCATGTTCATCGCAGCCAGACGCCAGGTGGTAGGGTTGGACTCCTGCCCATAAACGGAGATATTGCGCTTTTGCTCGGCGGCGTTGTAATGCTTTTCATCAGCGTGCGCTTCGATAAAGCGATCGCTGGAAACGAAGAAGCCACCGGAACCCATCGCGGGATCATAAACACGGCCATCATAGGGCTGAAGCATTTCAACAATCAGCGTGACGATGCTCTTTGGGGTGTAATACTGGCCGCCCTGCTTGCCTTCAGCCAGTGCGAACTGACCAAGGAAGTATTCGTAGACGTGGCCAAGAATATCTTTGCTCTTCAGATTGAGCTTCACACCGTTATACTTAGGTTCGCTGAAACTAGTATCGGAAAAAACGTTAATCAGGCTGATTAACAGGTCATTACCAAGCTGATAGTGGCCGATACGGTTAAGGATGTTTTTCAGTGTCGGGTTGCTGTTTTCGATAGTATCCAGAGCGATATCAATCAGCTTCGATACTGACGTCATGACGATATCTTTGCCGCTATCGTCTTTCCCCAGAACCGTCCCTACAGGCAGAGCAGCGTTGGTTTTGAGCGTTTCCCAGCGAGCTAGCTTTGGCACCCAGAAAACGTTTTTCTCGGTGTAATAGTCCTGAACTTCCAGTTCTTCTGCGATCGCCTGCTGGTACGCCTCTTCCGTGTCGTAATCGTCATGAGAAATCGCATAAATGTTGTCCGGGTTGACGTTATCTTCAAACAGCCCTTTCAGTTCCTTCTGACGGGCGTCAAACGCATCTGAAACATACTTCAGAAAGATAAGCCCCAGTACCACATGCTTGTAGTTGGCCGCGTCCATATTGGCGCGTAGCTTGTCTGCGGCTTTCCAGAACTTAGTATCCAGATCGTTCAGAAATTGCTGTTCAGCGTTGTCCATCAAAACCTCAAAAAATCATTTATGCCTGGTTGGATGTCCAGGTTGTGTAAAATCGGGGAAATTGCCAATGATCATACCCTGACGTCAGAGCGATACCAAGATGTAGGGCTGATTTCCGCATCAACTGGTCATGGCAGCAGGAGACTCTGTTACTCTATTGTTCCGCTACTGGAGTCTCTCACACCCTATGACCTTTACTATTCCCATGTGCGAATCGCACATAGCACGTTCTCAGGAATGAATTTGAACGCCAGAGCGAGCCGTACTTCTCATAAGCAGATATAATTTTGTTACTGATTAGCCGTGGCTTCACTTTTTCTGATTAATGCAATCATGCCACTGACCTTCTGGTGTGATTCTATCGATGTACTGCTGAAGACGCTCACAGGCCCGTTCAAACTTCTCTCTGTCTCCTGGTGTGGTTCGGGGACAGGGGAGCGATGCTACTTTATTTAACTGTGTAATTGCTCGCCCGCGCCAGACATACCGCTCAGCATCACTACAGCATCCTTGTAAACCGTCCCAATACACTTTGAACATGGTGATGTATGAACGATACTCCGCCACTTTCATAGCATGTATTTTCTTGGCTTGTTTCATGTGTTTGTCCTTTTGATTGGGATGAAAAACACTCAGAGACGTTTCCACACAGGCCATGAATGGCCTTAACATATATTTGATAAAGGTTAAATATGAGAGTCCGGTTTCCAGAGCGCAGCTCCGGGCATCGCTGCAAGGGCTCTCTTTGTCGCTGTAGCAACGATGAAGTGAATAAGCAGTGAAGAATCACCGCTAAAGGTTGCAGGCTGCTCGGTACTACCCAGACGTGGTACTGAGAGCCTGCATTAAGGTTGAGGCCATTAACACTGGCTGTAGCCGATTGAGCGTTCGTAGGCGTCGTAAACTTTAGTGTGTTCTTTAGCGAAATAACTAATCCGAAATGTTAACGCGTTGCAGGCCTGCTGGAAGTTAGCGGCATTAATATCCAGCACGTATAAAGGATTAGCTGGAAAATGCACAAGTTGCCTGTATTCAGGATAATCCTCTAATCCTAACGCACTTAGCCAGGCATCCTGAATGAACGAGCCCAGGTTATCTCCTGTATGCAAAAAATCCCCAAGCCCACGAAAAGTATCTTTATTCACAAACAGGACAACATGGAAATGTGGTTTACTCGCATCGGCTATTTCTTTAACCCATAGATAACGAACTTTGCATGGGTTAATCCTTTTACCCTGCTTTGCCTGACGTTTTTGAAAGGCATCAATTTTTGACTGCGCTGACCGGATGAATCGGGATAGCAACCCTCGAGTTATATTAGGTGTGCAACTTATACTATCTCCGATATCGCGATATTCAGGTAATCGTAAATCAACACGCACGGCCATGGTTCTATGATGCTGCATTAGCGCATTATCCATGGTATTGATAATAGCCTTAAGATACTTTTCATTAAAAGGGGCCTGACTCCAGTCAAGGCAGAGATGGTTCAGCATGAAATAAACTCCTGGATGACTAAATTTGAAGAGTGTATAAATATTTCTTCGATGAATTAAAGTAGGTGAGCATATTTGTGACAAGATACTCAATGAAAGGAAAGTTATAATTTTGTCAGATAATAACTCACCTTTAGTTAAAGGTTTGTATCATTTCCAATTAGGGCTATTGATATACTGTTAACTAACCTTGTGATAGTTATGCTTTTAAACCTTTCGAGTATTGCAGAGGGATGTTACTAATTATAGATAATAATACTATTACCAACAAAAAGAATAGTAATGGCCGGATGAAATGATACGCTTGGAATGATGTCAATCCAATATTAGTCTTCGCTATTTTACTCTCAAGTTAGTAATTCACTTATAAAAATTAAAAGCGTTTTTTATCACTCCCTCGCGAAGCTATAATTCGACTATTTACCCACTCTTCTACTTCGCTTTTAAGCCAGCGCGAACTACGGCCCAGTTTAATTGGTTTAGGCAATAAACCTAGCTGGACTTGTTTGTATATCCACTTATCTGTCATGCCTGTAAACATTGTAATAAATGCCATATCAACGAGTTGGCTATTCAACACTGAATGGGCATTCGCTTCTTTAATCTCATTTGTGTCAGTTTTTATTGTCATGCTGATGCTCCCGTGAGTTGGTATGAGTACGAGAGAGGATTTCTGTTGCCACTAGCAGGGTAACGGTCATCCTTCTCATACCATAATGTCGGGAGTTAAAATTTACATGAAAGTATCTCGCTACGTATTCAAATTGTTGCTTATTTTTATAATTATAGGTCCTCCTCGAACCAGTTTATAATTTTATTCAGTGGATGATGTACGAGAGGGCATGCCAGTTCGAAAAGTGACGCCACCCCCTGCTAGCCTGATCACTGACAAGGGATGCCTTATGTGTTTTTTGCTGTTAAATTTCATTTAAAATTATTTTTAAATATATTTTTATGTATGGATGATATTTTTTCTGTTTCGGTGTCTTCTTCAATTACATCTTCACTAAAGAATGAGTTGTACAACCTAATGAATTCGCTTTTATTTTTCATGTTAACATGAAATAAAGCCTTGAGATTATATTCTATTTCATCTAACAAGAGTTTACTTGCTGAGGTCCTATTTGTTGGTGTGAGTTTAATAAAGAATGATGCCTGAGTTAAAAATTCCCTTCCTATTGCTTTACCTGACATCAAAGCATGAAAGCTTAAAATCGCAAATGATTCTAGATGCATTTTGAAGTGGGATAATTCATTTTCTACTTTAACAAATATGTTTGCCTCAGATTTTTGATATATTCTGATGTATTCCATTTGTGCTAACCGAAATAGTGGCAGGGATTTTTCAATGGGGCTGTATAGAAAGGGGGGGTATCTTATAAATATTGTAGAAGGAAGCTCTTTTAATTGTTCTCTCATCTTATCCATAAACTTACTAACCTCTTCAGGTTCATTTTCTCGCAGAATTCTGTGGTAGATACCATCGCTTCTTTTTTTAATTTTACTCTTTATTTTCTTGCTCTCATGATTCTGGGATTTATCTTTTTGTATTTTTTTCTTAAGAAATGCTTTTTCCATGGAAAGCATTCTTCGGATTCTCTGTGGAATCAAAATGATATCATCCGTGCTTATGCTAACGTCAGAGTAAGGGTTGAAAGAGAAGGCTACCTCAAGTTTTAAAGTGACAACAGGGCTAATATCTCCAAGCGAAGATATATGATTTTTTTTGTATGAGTTATCTTTGTTGAGATATTCTCTGCTATGAAAAAGCTTTAGTAAATATAAATGACACACATCCTGTACATAATCCATGAATTGTTTCTCTACGCAAGTGACTTGTCTTCTTCGAATTAGTTCTTGTGTGTTTTTCCATTCTCGAGATTCGAGGATGTCTTTTACATCACTTTTTCTTTTTGTATTTTCTGATATCCATTGTTTGTTTATTTTTCTTCTGAAGATCTCTTCATTAACGTTATTGTTGCTAATTAATGCTTCGATTTTTGACAGTTTATGACTGGATATAACTCTGTCGGCTATCTTGCTTATACGTTTTTCTAACTTCATCCGGGCCTTTTCTTTTTGTAGTTCATAGTGTTCTTCGCATAAACGCTTTTTATTTGCTTCCACATGCTCTGAAATAGGTTTTTTACATTTTTTATCTACACATTCTCCAGTGTTTTTCTTCATCTGAACGTCCTTTTTGCAGAAAATTTGGCACCTATATTACCTCCTTGAACAACCGGTTGAACATCTTCCGCCATAGCCACTTCACAGGAGTAAAACATGCCTCACATTCCCGAATCGCAGGATACCAGTGATATCCTGCGTGCCTGCCTTCATTTCTTACCCCAACAAACGACCGAACGTATTCTTTCCCGCCTGCAATACGCCATCAACTACGAGCCCGTGATTGGCATTATGGGCAAAAGTGGAGCGGGTAAGAGTTCGCTTTGCAACGCCCTGTTTCAACAACCGGTATGTCTGACCAGCGATTTGCTGGGCTGTACCCGTGAACCCCAGCGGATAGTGCTCACCGTGGGCGAGCGCAGCATGACACTGGTGGATTTGCCTGGAGTGGGCGAGACACCGGAATACGATGCGGAATATTCGGCGCTGTATCAGAAGTTGCTGACGGAGCTGGATTTGATTATCTGGGTCCTGCGTGCTGATGATCGTGCGCGTGCGGTCGATATCGTCACGCACCGGTCACTGCTTGCTTATGGCGCGGATGCTTCCCGTTTCCTGTTTGTCATCAGCCAGGCAGACCGCATTCCTCCGTTGCCAGAACTTGCCGGACAGGCTGTTCCTTCAACGGAGCAGTGCCTTTCACTTGCGGTTATCAGTTCGCAGATTGCTGGTCAGTTGCCGTCCTCTTTCCCGGTGATGGCCGTTTCAGCACATACCGGCTACAACCTGCATGCTTTGGTGGAACTGATGATACATGCGTTACCCGTACAGGCCAGTAGCGCTTTTTATTGCCAGTTAAAGGCAGAAAATCATACGGAGGAGAGTGATGTCGCAGTACGCCAGCGTTTTGGTGAAATAGCCGGTTCGGCTTTTGACACGGTGATCGCTTCTGAGCGTCTACCTTCTGGCTGGAGCTTGTTGCTGAGGAGGTTGCGGGAAAAACTGGTACAGCTCGCATCGGAATTATGGGAGAGGATTTTTGGCTGAACCGGACAGACTCAGCCACGGACAGATGTAAACCCGTTACTTTTTATACCTTACAGATAAGGTTCGTTTAACGTAATTCTTACCAATTTCATAGTCCGGGTTCCATGTCGCCAGATTATGGACACCGATTGCGGCGGCGCTTACCGCTCCCAGAAGTGCTGTTGGCGACCACAGAGAGCCTGCCACCGCAGTGCTTCTGTATTCGGTGTATACGCGGCAGGTTAATTTCTTCTGCTGATGTTCAATCGCATACTCCACTCTTTTGACGGTTTCACTGATGTCGGTAACATTCGTGAGATCAAAACTTTTCCGGTAAAAAATCAGGTCGTGCAGTTTCTCTCTGGTCAGAAATTCTGCATTAAACGGCTCAATCTGTACTGTTCCTGACATCCGTTGTTCCTCTCTTTCCTGGACTCTGTGAATTTCCCTAGGCACACGCCTTATGGTCAAACGTTGCACTTTTTCAGGACATTGTTTGTCAGAAAAGAATATATCGATCTGTATAAACGATCAATAATAAGAAATCGATCGTTATTATCTATCAATAATAACTTTCGATATCCATGAATTGATCGTCTTAACCTATCAAAAAGTAAGGATATCCTGGCTTGTTTCGCGCCGTTTCCTGCTCCTTTGACAGATGTTGACTAATTAATAACTTATGCAGTGGTTCTCTCCTGACCGCTGTTGCCAATCCACAGGTGATTTATGAAAACCAGAACAGTAATTGCTCTTTTTCTCTCCGCCGCCTCTGTTTCTGCGCAGGCAGGCAACTGGATGGTGAAAAATGGATGGTGCCAGACCATGACGGAAGACGGTCAGGCGCTGGTTATGCTGAAAAAAGACACTATTGGTATCTTCGGCCAGTTGCAGGATTGCCCCAACGGTCAGCAGGAACTGATGGGAAGCCGTATCAGCATTAACGGGAATCTGATCCCCACCTCTCAGATGTGTAATCAACAGACCGGCTATAAAGCTGTTGAAATCGAAGGTGGGCAGGCTCCCGCCGCAGCCAGGAAAGCCATTGAATCAATTGCCGGTCAGGATATTTCCAGCGTACAGGTCTTTGGCACACAAATGAAATTTACCCGTGGCGATATGCTCCAGGTTTGCCCGAAATATGTCAGCGCCCTTGCAGGCGTATCAGCAGAAGTCACTGGGAACAAGCCGCTGAAAGTAAACAAAGGTTCGGTAATGAAAGCGGCCAGACAGGCGTACACGAAAGAATATGACCGTGAAACGGCAGATGCCGCTGATTTTGGCAGCTATGAAGTGAAGGGAAATACGGTGGTATATGAAGTCTACAATGCCGCTTACCGCACCTACGATAAAATCGTTGTTACAGTAGGATCTGATGGTAACGCCACCGGTGCAAAGGTGGAGTACATGGGGCAATAACCCCCTAGTATTGTTTCTAACTCAGTCCTAAAGGCCGTGCCTTCATCGGGAAGCATGGCCTTTTTGCTTTTATGCCGCCTCACTCATTGTATCACCCACCACAATACTATCTGTAAACGCAGGCAGCGATGACCGTCTTGCTGCGCTTTAACGACCTGATTTAACGACTTATCGTCACGCCAGTCCTGACCGGCTGGCATTTTTATTTTCGGAGAGATTAATCATGAATACTGCAATCACTGACGCCACCTTATCGTCAGACACTATTTTCGCCACACCTGTCGCAGATGAACAACGCCCCGGCTTCTGGCCGCAGCATTTTGGCACGATTCCACAGTGGATATTACTGGAGCCGCGTATCTTTGCCTGGATGGACCGTTTCTGTACGGATTACAGCGGCGGAATCTGGAATTTTTACTCGCTCAGTAACGGCGGGGCTTTTATGGTGCCGGATACTGACGGCGATGCGCAATGGCAACTCTTTAACAGCATGAATGGCAATGATGCGCAAATGAGTGCAGAGGCCGCCGGAATTGCCGTCTGCCTGATGGAGTACAGCCATCACGCCTGTCGTACTGAGTGTGATGCCATGACCGCGCATTATTATCGCCTGCGGGATTATGCCCTGTGCCATCAGGAATGTTCCGCCATCATGCGCATTATCGACTGAGGATGCAGGTATGACTTTCAACTTATCACCGCAGCAGGAACTACCGCTGACAACCCGGCGTACTGTTCAGCGTGCTCTGTCGCTGCTTGAACACTATCTGCGCGAGCCTGGCGCGTCATTCACGTCTACAACGGTTGTCCGGGACTGGCTGCGCCTGAAAATGACCGGGCTGGAGCGCGAAATGTTTCTGGTGCTGTACCTTAATCAGCAAAATCAGCTAATTACTCACGAAACCCTGTTTACCGGCACTATCAACAGTACGGAAGTGCATCCCCGAGAAGTGGTGAAATCAGCCCTTCGCCATAATGCAGCCGCCGTGCTTTTTGCCCACAACCATCCCTCCGGTGAAGCTGAGCCCAGCCAGGCCGACAGACGGATTACCACCAGACTGGTAAAGGCGCTGTCTCTGGTAGAAATCCGGGTGCTGGATCACTGCATAGTCGGAGGCATGACCGTGGTTTCATTTGCTGAACGAGGCTGGTTATGAAGGAGGGCAAAAAATGCCACTGACTGATGCCATACAGTGGGGATTAAAGCGAAGTTTCATACCGAATTTTGGCGCAAGGCTGGTACAGGAAGGCAACCGACTGCACTACCTGGCTGACAGGGCCAATATCACCGGTAAATTTGTTGATGCCGAATGTCAGAAGCTGGAAGAAGCATTCCCGCATTTTATCCGCCAGATGGAACTGATGCTGAGCACTGGCGAACTTAATCCCCGTCATGCGCACAGCGTCACTCTCTACCACAACGCTTTCACCTGTGAAGCCGATACTCTCGGCAGTTGTGGTTACGTCTACATCGTTATTTATCCCACTCAACGTTAAATCTTTTTCATTCGCGAAAACAAAATGAAAACCATACCAGCAACAACTCAGCGGGCGGCGAAGTCGTGCCCGTCTCCCGTGACGGTCTGGCAGATGCTACTTACCCGTCTGCTGGAGCAACATTATGGCCTTACCCTGAATGACACGCCGTTCAGCGATGAAACCGTTATTCAGGAACATATCAACGCCGGTATTACGCTGGCTGATGCTGTTAACTTTCTGGTGGAAAAGTACGAACTGGTTCGTATCGATCGCAGAGGGTTTAATTGTCAGGAGCAGTCCCCTTATCTGGGCGCAGTGGATATTTTGCGGGCGCGGCAGGTAACCGGCCTGGTGCGGCAAAGCCCTCATCCTTCGATACGCTGAATCTTGCGAGCAGTCTTCCCGATTTACATTACCAATCTTTTTTCCTTATTAACTCATTGCATAATGCGCCTGCCATTCCCGGCGGGCGTGTTTGCTTTTTACGGACAAAATACCATGCAAACAGAAGCTGAAATTTTAACCGATCATAATGAGCTGATTTGTTCCACCAGTATTGAACGCATCGTCACAGGACGTAATGCTGCGTTGAAACAGATTGAGGCGCTGATTTGTCAGCTAGATGACGTTTCCCGACTCACTTCAGAAATTGGCGGCGACATAGCGAGTCATTGGGCGATGCGGCAGGGCCATGCTTTCGACTGCTGGCTGGTGCAACCTGTAGATAAAGCGATGCCTGTCATCACCCGCAATATCGACCGCAGCATCTGGCGCGATCTGATGTTGAAGTCAGGGATGCTGACGTTGATGGACGCTGAGGCGCGTAGCCAGTGGGCTAAGAACCTCGAAGAAGGCGATCTCCCGACAATCAGCGAAGCGAATATCCTGAGTACCTTTGAGCAGCTTCATCACAACAAACAGGAGGTCTTTGAGCGTGGCATCATCAATGTGTTCAGGGGATTAAGCTGGGATTACAAAACCAATAATCCCTGTTACTTCGGCAAGAAGATTATCGTCAACAATCTGGTGAAGCATGACCGATGGGGCTATAGCCTGAACTGGGGCTGGCGGCGTGATCAACTGGCCGATCTGGAGCGAATGCTCTACCTGTTGGATGGCAAAACCATTCCCAATAACCGGCATGATATCTCTATCCGGTTTATGGATTTTGTGCGCGACAATCCGCATCAGCAGGTTTTCGAGGACGATTTGTTTACTATCCGCTACTTTCAGAAGGGCAGTGGGCATATCACGTTTAAGCGTCTGGATCTGGTGGAGAAGATGAATGACATTGTGGCGAAGCACTATCCTGGGATGTTGCCTGCCAAATGAGAGATAATGTGTATTAGTCGCGACTTGATTTGACGGTTTTCACTGGGAACACACAATCAAATCTGACAGCCTGCTTTGAACGAGGATCGGACATTGGACCTATACGATAACTGAAGCGTTCTATGGATATTCTCTAAAACGAATGGTTCGGATGACAGGGATACTTGCTCTTACGCATCCATCAGTGTTAAAACTCTATATTTCCTGAATGTTTACCTTACAAATCACACAGTTGTGATATCATGTAATAGTATTAGTATACCTATGGGTATCTGGCATATGAAAATAATAATCATTAGTGATTTACATGTTGGCGACGCGGCTGTTTCAAATGAGTTTGCAGTAGGAAGCTCTAACAACGCTGTAAAAAATCAGTTCCTAAATGAATTACGGCAGCTTTCTAATCAAGAGGATATAAGTGCTGACTATCTTGTTGTCGCGGGTGACATCACCAATAGAGCAACCAGAGAAGAATTTGAACTTGCATCTACACGCTTGAAAGAAATTGCGGAGATAGTGGGAGTAGAGCAAGAAAAAGTCTTCTTTGTTCCAGGGAACCACGATGGTAACTGGGCTGAAGAAGAACGCTCAATGACCTCAAAAGAAAGTATTAATATGACAATTGATCGCAAATATAGCAACTTGCGGTTCAATGACTTTTTTAAAAAATGTTTAGATCGCGCTCGTTTTGGCTGTTATTACAATGAACCATATTTTGCTATTTGGAGTGATGATCACATAAATATTATTGGCGTGAACAGTTCGGTTTTTGACCACTATGACAGAAAGCCTCATCACGGTGTTATTCGCAAACAGGATTTAACCGAACTGGATAGAAAGCTTCAAGAACTGCAGATTGCACATAGCGGGAAGATTAATCTGCTAGTCGTACATCACCATCCAATTCAGCAGCCAGATTTACCTTTTGACGCCGCTGACCATAGCATCTTACAAAACGCAGCTATCCTGATGGAAATTGCGTCTAAGCATAATGTTAATTTTATTGTGCATGGACATAAACATATACCTAGGCTTGCACAGTACTCTGATGACTATCAGCATCCTATTAATATATTGTGCGCAGGCAGTTTTTCTGCGCGTTTAGATGATAGGTGGTTCCAAGGGGTACCAAATACTATTCATCAAATTGAAATTGATAAAATTTGTGATGTAAACAAAACCCCTTTAGGAAAGGTAGTAAGTTGGTCACACAACACAGGACATGGGTGGACAAAAGATGAGTCCATTAACGGAATACCTCACAAAGAGTTTTTTGGTAATCGCATGTTACCTGTCGAACTAAAAAAGCAGCTAAAAGAATCTATTGAGCGTTTTTTCGAGACACAGACACATGTTAAGTGGAGTGAACTATCTAACCATTATGCTGATATAATATATACTTCGAGAAAACTTCTTGAAAAGACCATTATGGATTTATCGGATGAAGTTGGTTTTACAATATTTAAAACTCCAGGACAAGATGAGTTATTCATTTTGCTAAAGGGAAAATGATATGCATAACTTATTTGGATTTAATAATATATTTGAGCACTCTAATGCTAGATATTTCACGTCCAATCAACTAGCTGAAGAATTTGTTTGGACTCCAGCGTTTGAATCTCTAATTTCTAATAAAAATCATATAATTCTAGGTTCTAGAGGCTCGGGTAAGACTGCTCTAATTAAAATGCTTTCTCATGAATGTCTTACTAAGTTAAATGATGAAAAAGCAAGAAAAATAATAAATGAACGCTCATTTATTGCGACGTATATCCCCTTAAAAGTTGAATGGGTAAACTCAATAGGTGACATTGATGATAATAACCAGCTTTTTAGGTGGAGTTTGAACTTATCTTCATGCGCAAGATTTCTTGATACCATACGAAGCTGTCTCCATTCGTATGTTGAGGATGAAATAGACAGAATCATCAAAGAGAAAGCTATTTGCAATAAAATATCAGAATTATGGCTGTCTAAGAAATTAAATACAATTACCGATATTTATGACGAGCTAGAGATTATTGAATATAAAAAGAATATTATATTCAATAAAATTAAGCTAGGCCTGAAGTTAAGTGATGATGATCTTATGGTTGGGCTTAACTTTAATGCTGATTTATTTAAACCTCTTATAATGGCACTATTTACGGTAAGAAAAGAAATCGGACTTTCTAATTCATCCACATTCTGTGTTTGTATTGATGAGGCTGAATTCTTAACAAAAGATCATCATAGAATATTGAACACTCATATGAGGTCATATAATGAGATCGTATTCAAAATAACTACAATGCCATACCGACACTACACTCTGGAAACTGATACGGGCACTCCATTAAACATGGGGCACGACTTCGATTATTTAAATATTGATAAGCAAGGCCTTCATGGTAGCTCAAAGAATAACTCTCATAATTTTTTCGAAAATTTCGCAGAGAAGCTTTTTAGAAAAAGAATAAAAAATTCATCTATCATAAATAAAGAAATCACACTAGAGTTTCTTTTAGGCAATTCAATATTAGTTGACTCACCAAAAGACTCCCTCCCTGATGATAAATTGATGGAGAAAGTGAGAGAGTATTGTGATTCCAGTACGATAAAAAGAGCGGAAAGGTTACTGGAACAAGATTATTCATTGTTCGAAAGCTCAATATCAAGAAAGTTGAGAGGGACATTGATATTAAAGGATTCCTTCCAACGTTATAAGGGTAATGCTTCACCATTTATATTTTCTGGATATTCACTAATAGTAAGATGTTCTGACGGAAACCCACGTCGTCTATTACGATTATTCAATTATCTTTTCTCAAATAACATTGACACTTGTACTGAACTTAAGCCTTTGTCAGACAAGGAACAAGGTGCCAAACTAAAAGAGTTTTCATACTCAGAGTTAGACGGTTTAAACCTAGAGGTGGATGGAAAGAAAGCTTTCGATTTGTTTACAACAATTGGTAGATTTTTAAAAGACAAGCTTCATACAGATAAAATAAATACAGATACATACAACTCATTTTCATTTGATGTTGAAGATGACAAAGTATGGAAATATATAGAAACAGCTGTAGATCTAGGTCTAATTTACCCAGATTTTAGGGGGTTAGACAATGATAATAAAATGCCAAATAGGAAAGGTAGATTCTCATTAGCCTTTTGTTTATCACCTCATTTTTACTTAATGCCAAGGAAAGGAAACTCCATCAAATTATCTGTGATAATGAACAATTATTCATATAGTCGATTTAAGGCTTTAAATAAGAATAATGATGATGGACAATTTAGTCTAGATTGGGAGGGAGATGATGAATAAATTACATGTAGATGACTTATCAATAGGTGAACTAAGTCAGTCAAAATATGATATTGCATTATTTTCTTGTGGCTACGAAGAACGCTGTATTGACGTAGCTACACGATTGCATAGAGACAATATAGATAATGTTATTGTCTTAGCGTTTGACCAACATAAGGAAGATCCAGTCCGTATCGATAGTTTGAATTACTTTTCAGAAAGCTGGACTGGCTTCAAATTACTTGAAATTTCACAAAGAGAAATTTCTGAAATACAAAAGGTGCTAAGTGAAATAATCAAAAAAATTAATGTTACTGAATTAAAAATATTAATTGACTACACTTCTATGTCTCGAGCTTGGTATGCAGCGATTTTAAACTATTTAGTCAATTTTTGTGAATTAAGAGTAACTGTTGATTTGACATATGCAACTGCAGTGTATAGAAATTTAGATCTAAACGTTGAACTAGGTGAGTTACGCATAATTCCGGGGTGCGAGGGTATTTCATTAACCAAAAGGCATAATGCAGCAATATTCATGTTGGGTTTTGATAGATATGGTCCTCAACGTTTGTATAACTTACTGAACCCAAACAAATGCTTTGGTATCATGGCTGCACCAGCTGCAACCTATGATTATGAAAATACTTGTTTAGAAAAAAACAAAGACTTTATTTCACACTACCTTGGTGGTGAAGATAAACTTATAAAATTACCAATCAATAGTATTGCAACTTGTTATGATAACATGTCGCAAATGCTCTCTCCCCTAAGATCTGATTATAACGTATCCATCATTCCCTTTGGGCCAAAACCACATATTTTAGCCGCGATATTATGTAGTTTTAATTATCCCAATGTTACTTGCTTATATTCTGAATATATTCGAAATGAAACTACAAAAGTCGAATCTTCTGGAGATTTTGTAATATCTCGCTTGCATATCAAGAAAAGTGAGTAAACTAATGACCCTAACTAAATTACTTGATAATTTAGTTAGGGGGCGGGTGTGTTTCTGAGCCAAAATTAATGCCGTGCTGAACTAGAGATAATTTATCTTTCTGCTCTGACCAAAAATCAGTACAGTGTGAAATAATGCATCCGGGATTTTTTTGAGGGCTACGGATAATCTCATTTAGAATTCCGGCTATTTAAAGATGAGGGGGATATTTTCTGGTCATGTTCGCGTTTACAGTGACAGAAACCAGTGCACGTTCAGTCACTCGCCCCTAAATCTGCCATTAAATGACTTGAACAATGCGTTGTCCGTCGACACCGAGAGGTCTTAATGGATCCCTCATTCATATATATAACTCATCTACGAGGGCCACGTGTTTTTAGATATCTGACCTAACGAGCAATAGCGTTCTTGATGTCTGCTTTTTGCATTTATTAGACAAGTTCGGGGCAAGACGTCGGCTATGAGCTGTAAGCACACCTGTTTTAGTTCCAAAAAAAGTGATTACAGAAACAGTCGCAATTCAATGGACGGTATTTGCTTTAAGTAACCACGAGGGCGATATGGATTTGTAGATATAAACCTTTATGTTGAGTTTGATTTTTTATAATTTGCATTTCAGGCGAAAAAAGGTTGATTATGAATATTTATTGCATGTTAAGGATAATTATCTCCATTAGGTAACGTATTGTTTTAATTGCTTTAAATTCTATCAGCATTAAAGATAAGCCAGCGTTCTAACAATCCTGATTTGTTCAGAGTAACTGGGTGATCATTTAGTTTTTTACCTTCCAACGTTCTTTTAGCAAAGTATGTACAGTCGGCCTTGAAATGCACTGTAAGAGAATCAGGATTGATAGCCATCAATCCAGCGTCGAAAAGACGATGCAAACAAGCAAGCATAAGCACCCCATTAGAAGTGTTATTGTTCCCCGTTCCTACTGGCTCAATGTGAGCTGCTTCTAATGCTTCTCCGCTATTAGTAATGGCGCAACGATAACCAAAGTTAGCGGCTACACGTTCTTTAAAATCATTCTGATTGGTACGGGTACGAACAATGCGATCAGCAAACAAAGCTTGCTCAAAAGAATCAACGAGGGTAACAGCATAGGAGGAATCATTAGCAACAGATGCTACAGGTGCTTCTACAAGCGTTTCTCTGGCCTCTGTAATGGTACTTGCTTGTTCAGGGATAATAATCGCTTCTAGAGGACTTACAGGTGTTTCTACAGGGGCTTTATAGGGTTTACAGACACTAAGAAAATCATGTATCTGTAATGCCGTCATATTCTCTTTAGTTGCATCACGTTTAAACGCTTCAACCATTGCGGCACTGTAACCTTTCTCTGCAAACAACCTTATCCACTTATCACTAAATGATTCTGGCGTTTTGGTAATGGGAATAGAAACAACCGGCTCTACTGGTTCGTTAGGTCGAAATATAGATGGCTCAATGACAATATCCACAGTGTCAATAGAAACTTCATTTTCTACAATTAACTTAGGTGTACTTACGCTAGCATGATGAACATCTTTAGTATGATCTACAAATCCACCAAATGATTTAAAGTCAATTTTGCATTCAATACATGAAATAGGACGCCTTAAAAGTGCTGTGTCGATTCGTCTTTGTTCGACATTAAATAAATTGATCGCATCTTGCTTAACTTTTGCTATGTGCCAGGGATCAGCTTTAAACATCTCCTCATTAAGTAAAGTATTGGATATAATGATTCGGTTTGTTCTGACAGCAGAAGGTTCTTTATCGTTATTTGGTTTGTCTAGATTTGTACTTAAAATAACTGCTCTAGCTTTTTTAGTGGCTTGTTTTTTAGATAAGCCAGAGGCAATAAAATCTTGCATTAGCTTTGAATAAAGTTGAGGGTTGTTTTTACGCCTTTGATTATCTAACTTGCGTTTTTTGTTGTATATTTCCATTTGTTCAGGAGTTAAAGCACCTCCCGAACTACGGATAGTACCAGATGTAGCTAACGGCTTCTTACCGTTCATATTCCGTTTTACTTGCTCTTTACTAACTCTAACTTTAGCTGTAGGGGCTTCTATAGGGAAATCGTGCAGGCTATCATTTTGAGTGCTGATCAGAACTTTTCGAACATCATCGGGAATAGGCTTACCTTCACGGCTTGCTCTACCCCATGCCTTAATAGCTTCTAAGCGTGTCATTTTCATGCGAGTACCTGAAAAATCTGTAAATATGGTCAAGTATATAAAGCATTCTTATCATTCGTCTATCCATGCGACAGCAAGCACTGATGGAATGAAGGCAGGCATTACAGTCACACATTAATCAACGTACAAACGGCGTAGGCGTTGTGTAAGTATCCCTGCAAAACAAACCATCTTTTAGAGGACTTCTGAAACTCCTACTATCGCTCCTGGCACTGAGCAGCCTGTCAGATTAGATTTAGATCTGTGTTATAGCTGTGGCAGGTCACATCTGAGCTAATACAACACAGTTATGTTTGTCCGGGTTCGATACCCAAGAACAATGAATTTTCGTGTTGGTATCTGTGTTGGTATAAAATGAAAATGTTTTTTATTAACTATTTTAAATCATGAGGTTGAGTCCTATGTGCGAGTCCGGCCTTCGTACCAACTCACAAACATCAATATCTAAAAAATCATTAAGTAAGTCTTTTAATCTAACAACGACCAATCATTGATCAACCCCGAAATCCTCTCCGAAACACATTCAAAATCCCTAAACCCTACGCTCAACATTAAACCCCACACACCATCCCCCCTCATCCCCTGAACACCTCCCGCCGGTGCCACGCCACAAACCCCTCCTGGGGATAGCATGCTTTCCCCAGCGGTAAGGTAATCGGCTTACCATCAAAATCCCAGAACAGCCTGCCAACGATGCCCCCGCCGTTCACCGCTGGCGAAACCTGGATGCGCATATCCTCATCCAGACCAATGGAGCCTTTATCAAAAGCCTTATGGTGAATCGCGCAGAGCGCCAGGCCGTTAGGGATTTCGCAGGGGCCGCCGTGCTGCTTCCACTTGATATGAGCCGCTTCCAGGGCGACGGAGGTATTGTCATGGCGCATATTGAAGCCGCAGATCGCGCACTCATAGTTATAGGCGCGCAGCACCTGCTGGCGAAAATGCGGGTCGCGCTCTTTACGGATCTGCAGCAGATCAAACCCCATCTCTTCAGCCAGCTCTTCCTGAATACTCTCCGGGAAATGCGCTTCGAGGATCTGATGGGCGAGGGTATTGATCAGCTTCTTATTTCTGTTGAGTAGCGCAAAATGCGGCTCATCAAAGCCGCCGGCGACGTGGCAGAGCTCCAGCTCTTTGCCGGGCGGCTGTCGGCTGCCCTGGGTTGAACACTGTTCGCTGTTGTGCAGCTCCCAGAAGCCGTCGCCTTTCAGGCGCCAAAAGGGCATGTCCGGCCGGTACTGGCGGCGCTGCGGGCCAAAGCGTTCCAGCAGGCTATGCAGCTCATCGCGTATCTCTGAGGCATAGTCGAACATCCGCACATGGCCGCGCTGGTACTGTGAGAGGACGTACAGCAGCAGCAGTGGCTTATGCGGTGCACGCTGTTCGCCTTTGCGCCAGATGGTGATGTTCTCGATCGCGTGTTGCAGGGTCGTGCTGGAGGGCATAGCGTTACATTGGCAGCTAAATAAATGCGATGATGCTCGCAAAATCCTTGCCGATCAACCTACCAGATGCGGCGATTCTACGTGGATCGCTATTTAACTATCACTGCCAGTTATTTGTTCGAAAAGCCCATAGCTTTCTATTTATACTCAAGCTTCGCGCCATCAGATAGCTATGTCTTATGAAAAAACTACCGGACCATTTATCCAGGGAATGCATCATCGCCGCCATTCGCGCTTATGATGCAGGCGTTGCGCATGAGTTTAGAAGCGCGCGTCTGTATGAGATCGAATTTGAGGGGCGTCGGTATCCTTCAAAAGCCATCGTCGGGTTAGCGGCCACGTTTGCGACGGGGACGGAATTTACCCCGGCGGATTTCAGCGGGGGGATTAAATCCAAATGCGTGCGTCTGTTACTGGAGCAAGGATTTACGATCGCGTCGCAGGGCGCTGGCGATGACGAGGCTGCGCTTTTCCCCGATGAGGGGCAGACGACCATGGAGTACGTGGAAGGGGCGGCGATGCAGGTGGTGGTCAATCGCTATGAGCGCGACCGTCAGGCTCGTCAGGCGGCGCTTCGCCTGCACGGCTGCCAGTGTAAGGTATGCGGTCTGGATATGGCCAGCCGCTATGGCGATATCGGCCAGGGCTTTATCCATATCCACCATCTCATTCCGCTGTCCGGGATAAAGCAGGACTACCGTCTGAACCCAGAAACCGATCTGATCCCGGTATGTCCCAACTGCCATGCAATGCTGCACCGGCGAGATCCGCCGTTTACTCCCGAAGAGCTGAAGGCCCGGCTGCGCCCTGCAGACTGACATCCGACAGCTCTCGCTTTAATTACATCAAACACACCACAAACCCCACGCTACCTTACCGGTAGCGTGGGCTCACACTCCCTACTTATCCCGCGTCTCGCCAGCCTCCCAGCTGTAGCTGCCATCGGCCGCTAACCTATCGCCCAGCTCCTGATACTCGAACTGATAAAACTCAGCCTGGGTGCCGTACCCGGCGTAGTCTACCGCCGCCAGGCCGACGAACGCCCCGGTAAAGAACCCGCCATAGCTCTGCAACACATAGTCATCGGACAGCACTGCGGCATCCAGCTGGACCGGGATCTCGGTGAAGGTCACGCCATCGAAGCTGTATTCATAGCTGTAGGTCTGCTTGCGGACTTTGGTCCGGAACCAGACGTATTCCACGCCGTCCGGCACCTTGATGGCGTTATCTTTCAGGTACGATGTGTATTTCCCGCGGTTATTTTCGCCGGCTTCGATGACCTTGCCGTTAATTTCATTCCAGGTCAGGAAGACAAAGCTCCAGTGGCGGTCGTTATAGTAATTCGTTAACCCGGCCATCTGCTGATAGCTGAAGGGCTCGAATTTCACCTTCACCGCGGCGTCAAAATAGAAGGCCTGCCAGCGGCGGGCAATCAGCGACAGGTCATGGGTATTGGCTAACGAACCCTGGCCGATTAAGGTTAATTTGCCGTCGCCGGTGGTGCCCATTTTGGCCGTAAACGGCACCCGCAGGGTATTCCAGTTCGGATCGAGCGCTGGCGAGGTAAAGTCATCCTGCTGGCTATTATCGCTGGCGCTTTCGGTGAAGATGGCGTCTTTCGGCCCTTCGACGAAGGTCTTCCCGCCGTGACCGCCTTCAATACGCGGCCAGCCCTCGTCGTCCCAGTACACTTTCTGGATCGCGGTTTCCCGGCCGAGGGTTGACCAGCCGCGCGGGTCGTAGATGGATTCCCCCGGGCGGTTCCACGGCCTGGCGCAGAGCGAAGCGTAATACCATTCGCCTTCCGGGGTGGAGACCAGCGCGCCATGGCCCTGTTTCTGGATGTAGCTGTCCGGGGTATCGACGTTGGTTAAGAACACGTCGCCCGGCTCGGTTTCGAAGCTGTCGGCCTCGAGGGTTGTCGACCGCGCCACCACCTCCTGGTGGGTAAACACGGTGCCGCCCTGGGCAGCAAACAGGTAGTAGTAGCCGTTCAGTTTATAGAGGTGCGGCCCCTCGACCAGCGCCACGGCGGTGCCGCGGTAGATGGTGCGCGCGGTTTCCGGCATTAACTTCAGCGTGTTGGTATCCAGCTCCGTTAAGGTAATGCCATCGAAGGGGTGATGGTACTCCCGGTGATCCCAGGTTTGCTGGACGATATATTTCCGGCCATCGTCGTCATGGAACAGCGAGGCGTCAAACCCGACGCCGTTCAGCTTGATCGGGTCGCTCCACGGGCCCCGAATATCCTTCGCGGTGGTCAGGTAGTTGGTCATGTCTTTAAAGGCGCCTTCGGTGACCTTCACATCGGTATACACCAACCAGAATTGCCCGTCGGCCCAGGAGAGCGCCGGCGCCCAAATGCCGCCGGAGGAGGGGTTGCCCTTCATATCCAGCAGGGTGGTGGTGGAGAGCGGCGAAGGCAGCAGGTTCCAGTTTTTCAGGTCTTTCGACTCATGTAAACGCACGCCCGGGAACCACTCAAACGTCGAGTTGGCAATATAGTACGTATCCTCGACGCGAATAATACTGGGGTCGGCATTAAAGCCGCGTAATATCGGGTTTTGAATAAGTGACATTTCATTACACCTTTTAAAATGGAAAGTGACGAATCGGTCTGATTTATAATTTTTTTAACTACACGCGGATCTCATCCAGCTGACGGTTGATGTCGGTAACATGTTTATCGGAGATGGGATAAACCTGCATGATCACCATCGAAATAGCGGCCAGCGCAATCGGGATCCACACCGCGGTCATAATGATCCCGTCGATGGCGCTGGCGCTCTGCACGGCGCCGCTTTCATTAAAGCCATACACCGCCAGCAGCCACAGCGGGATCGCGCCGCCGATGGTGAAGCCGATCTTGAAGAAGAGTCCCATAATGGCATTGATAATGGCGGCATTGCGTTTGCCAGATTTTAATTCGCCGTACGCGATGACTTCCGGTACCAGCGCCCACATAAAGCCGGTGGCGGAGGTTAAGCCCCACTGTTTAATAAAGGTGGCGATGTAGGCCAGCCACAGCGCGTCGTGCATCCCTTCGCGGGACCAGACGTAGGTCAGCAGTTCGCCGACGATGAACATGGCGAGGAACAGATGGAAGAAGCCTTTTTTACCAAAGATTTTTTTCAGTTTCGGCCAGAAAATCGGGAAGGCGATGCCGGGAATAGACGCGACGAGACCCACCGCGCCCATCCATTCGGAGTGGCCGACGACGTACTGGTTGAAGAAGCCGTTAACGGTGTTCATGAAGAACATGAAGGTAAAGGCCAGCATAAAGAACATGCCCAGAATAACCAGCGGGCGGTTATGTCGGAGTTCGTGGAAAAGGTCAGTGGTTTTGACGTTGGCGGTCTGCTCGGCGGTCGCGACAACGCGTTCTTTGGTGCATTTGTAGCAGATAAACAGGGCCACCGCGCCGATGATCATATAGATGGCGTACACGCCGAACCAGGCGTAGTTTGCCGACGGATCGGTATAGTTGCCCAGATTCAGCTCAAGGCCGAAAAAGCCGGTGTCTTTCAGGCTGCGATCTTTCGGCGCCGCCATCTGCACAAACATCGGGAACAGGGTATAGACCAGCAGGTTGGCGCTGTTGGCCAGCATCATGCGGGTACTGGTCAGTTTATCGATCGATTCCGGGTCGCGGGTCAGCGACGCATTCAGCGAGCCATAGGGAATATTGACTAAGGAATAAACCAGGTCCAGCGCCAGATAAATAATAAAGGCGAAAGCCACCGAACCTTTCACTCCGGGGATGGGCGCGAACAGTAATGCCGACAGGATCACCAGCGGCACGCCGGCTCGTAACAGCCACGGACGATATTTTCCTGCTTTTGAGGTTCGTTTATCCACGTAGGTGCCGACCATCGGATCCCAAAACACATTAATGATGCGGACAAAAAGAAAAATAAAGCCTGCCGTTGCCGTGCTGATGGTATTTACCGTCAGCATATGCAAAGCCAGAAAACCCCCAATTGTGCCGAAAACCAGGTTTTGCGCAAAGTCGCCCATGCCATAACCAATTCGTTCTCCGCGGGTTAATTTATGATATTCATCATGCCGACTGTGCATTATGTTTTTACTCATTCTAAGCAGACTCCGGTTTGTTTTGTGTAGGTGAAACACTTTCTGACACAGTTGACCTGGAAGAATCTATTACGTTTTTAAATTAAGTAATTATGTTTTTTTACTTCTGTGATCCTCGAAGCAAAGGCCTGTATCACCTGCGTTGAGCCGCCATTCGCCGCTAATTTTCTGGCCGACAGGCAATGTGACAAAACCGGCATTTTAATTCGCTATGTCCAGCTGAATTCCCCAGGCAGTGTACGCTATACGCGCGCGAAGCGAGATATTTAAAATAGTTTTATTTGCGAGATGGCTCACATTTGAGCATTTTCTCAATCGCTGAGTGAAATAACGTAATTGAGCAAGCGCCGATGAGAATACACGATGTGTCACAGTTGTTAATTTTCGGCTTTCTCAATTTCGGAGTTCATCATGCAAACTTATTTTGACCAGCTCGAACGCGTTCTTTTTGCCGGACCTAAAACCGATAATCCTCTGGCGTTTCGCCACTATAATCCGGATGAAATCGTGCTGGGAAAACGCATGGCCGATCATCTGCGTTTTGCCGCCTGTTATTGGCATAACTTCTGCTGGAATGGCGCGGATATGTTTGGCGCCGGCTCGTTTGAGCGTCCCTGGCAGGCCGCGGGCGATGCGCTGGAAATGGCCAAACGCAAAGCGGACGTGGCGTTTGAGTTTTTCTACAAGCTCAACGTGCCGTATTACTGCTTCCACGATGTCGACGTCTCGCCAGAAGGCGCGTCGCTGAAAGAGTATTTGCATAATTTTGCCGTGATGACCGAGGTGCTGGCGGAGAAACAGCAGCAAACCGGTGTGAAACTGCTGTGGGGCACCGCCAACTGCTTTACCCACCCGCGCTACGGCGCCGGGGCGGCGACCAACCCCGATCCGGAGGTGTTTGCCTGGGCGGCCACGCAGGTGGTGACCGCCATGAACGCTACCCACCAGCTCGGCGGCGAAAACTATGTGCTGTGGGGCGGCCGCGAAGGTTACGAGTCACTGCTGAATACCGACCTGCGTCAGGAGCGCGAGCAGATTGGCCGCTTCCTGCAGATGGTGGTGGAGCACAAGCATAAGATTGGCTTTGGCGGCACGCTGCTTATCGAGCCGAAACCGCAGGAGCCCACCAAGCATCAGTACGATTACGATGTCGCGACGGTGTATGGCTTCCTGAAGCAGTTTGGCCTGGAAAATGAGATCAAGGTGAACATTGAAGCCAACCACGCCACCCTGGCGGGGCACTCTTTCCACCATGAAATCGCCAGCGCCATCGCGCTGGGGATCTTCGGCTCCGTTGATGCCAACCGCGGCGATGCGCAGCTCGGCTGGGATACCGATCAGTTCCCGAACAGCGTGGAAGAAAATACCCTGGTGATGTACGAGATCCTCAAAGCCGGGGGATTCACCACCGGCGGCCTGAACTTTGACGCCAAAGTTCGCCGGCAGAGCACCGACAAATACGACATGTTCTATGGCCATATTGGCGCCATGGACGTGATGGCGCTGTCCCTCAAGCTGGCCGCGCGCATGATTGAGGATGGCAAGCTCGATCGGGAGCTGGCAAAACGCTATGCCGGCTGGCAGGGCGAGCTGGGGCAGCAAATTATGACCGGCTGCATGTCGCTGGATAATATTGCCCGGTACGCTGAGCAGCATAATCTGAATCCACAGCATCACAGCGGGCGTCAGGAATTACTCGAAAATATCGTCAATACCTATATCTTTGGTTAAATTTGGCTGACATGCCCCTGCGGGGGCATGTATTCCGCCGTTTGCCCGCTGCCGGGAAATAGCGTTTATTTGTTCGTGTTGTATTTATGCTGTCTGCGCCGAAAAGACCATCTGTTTGACTGTCTATAGAGGAACAATCCGCCGCGCGGATGGTTCTGCCATTGTGCCACCTGTTTAATAGCAATAAAGGAGGGGAAGTCGCGATAATTGTGTAATGCCTCTGTGACCGTACAAAATAAAAATAACTTGTTCTGATGATAGCGACATATTCTGTCAGCTCAGAATAGGCTGGTTATTGTCTGAATAAAATTAACCTATATTGAGAAACTCATGACAATGATAAAAAAACTTCCATTAACCATGGCGGTTATCGCCGCGTTTTTTCCGCTTACCTCTGTAATGGCGCAAGAATTTACTCAGGAACAGATCGACGCCATCGTCGCCAAGGCCGTTGATAAAGCGCTGGCCGAACGCCAGGCGAAAATCGACGCCGCGGCCGACAAAAAGGTCGACGTGATCACCAACC
>NZ_JBEAJG010000013.1:0-39712 GCF_040065235.1 Klebsiella sp. GB_Kp047
TCCCCTGCTCTACCGACTGAGCTATCCGGGCAACGGGGCGCATTAAACCGTAATCCGCCCACCCCGTCAACCAAATTTCTTAAATTACTTGTCGATTGCTTATCTTTGCGGCAATTCCGCGTTCAAAGGCGCATTTTGACTCAATATCACTGCATGCCGTTATCACCTTGACGGCTTTTCCAGCCGCTGGTGACGGAGATAACGTGACGCAACCCGGAAATCAGGTAATCACCAATCACCTCTTCATCTTCCCGCGGCGAGCTCAGCGTGATTTCCGCATCCACGCCGTGACGATAGGCGCCATGATGGCTGAAAATGGTGCCGATATAACATTTTCCGTTCAGCCACACCGGAATATAGGCCACCGTCTCATAGATATAGTTGACGGCAACGCCGCTGTAGTAGTTGTCCGCCTCGTCGGCGGAGGTGCCGGGCGGAATGGGGCAGATCGGTGCATCGTTGTCGCTGGCGGGCTTATCTTTCAGCAGGTTGCCCTGCATAACCTCCAGCGAGCGCAGCAGATCCGCTTTATCGCCGTCGCTCAGGCTGGGGGTCAGCGGTTGGTCTTTCTCCGGGGAGCGGATGCTGTTCAGCGTATAGCGATAGCGAACCGTCACCGCGGGCGTCTGGCTGGCGGTGCTGAACGGGCGCAGCAGGTAGAGATTATCTTCGCCAAACTGGCCGTTGTACCACAGGGCATACACCTGGCCGTTGATTTTGACCCAGTGGTTCCACTGGTTAGCCCCGCGGCCATTAATGGAAAAGAGGGCGCCGGGCACCCCGGCATCGAAATCGTCGCCATTATCACTGTCGCTACCGTCGACGGCGGCAAAGTCATTATCGCCGCGCCGGAGCACCCCGGTGTAGCTGAAGAGCCCGGTGCCGCCCACGTAGCTGTCGATGATCAGATCGCGTTTGCCGTCGCCGTCGAGGTCGATAAGCGTAAAGCTGACTTTGCCGTTTTCTGAATCTGCGCTAATTGCGGAGCGCAGAAACGCCTGCCACTCGTCATCGCTGATATCCGGGGACGGTTTGCTGGTCGTCACCAGGCTGTCATCGGCGTAAGTGAGGGTGAAGTCGGTAATATGGCCGGTTAACGGAAACTGCTCGGCGACCCGGTTCAGCGCCAGTTCGGGATCGCTTTTTTGCGCCTTCAGCACCGCGTTATACAGCGTTCGCAGGGCCAGGTTATCCGCCTCTTTCTGCTGCTTCGGGATCACCTGGCTGACAAAGGTCGGCAGCATCCAGGTACCGCCCGGGGTGATTTCCCGGCACATACCGGTGCTGTACTTCAGGCTGGGAACGAAGGTCTTACCCTCCCAGACCCGCGTCTCGCCGGTTACGCAGTCGGCCATGCCCCGCTCTTTATGCAGGAAGACCAGCGTGCCGTTGGCGTAGCTGGAGGCCTCGGTAGTGAGCAGCCGCGGTTTGCTCAACTGGGCGTTATCGACCAGCCACAGGGCATAGCCATCGTTATAGGGCGCTCGCCAGCAGAGCGCCTGCGCCAGCGAATGGGTTTTATCCAGCGCGGTGAGGGTAATCTGGCGCTCTGCCGCCGGAATGGCCGGGTTCTGCCAGTCTTCACAGCGCTGATTCAGCAGCGGCGTCAGGGAGGGCAACAGCTTCTGGCGCTGGAGCATGCTTAGCGGTACAGGCTGCGCGTTGTGGATCACCGGTGCGGCGATGATTTCCGGGGCGGGGGCGGCGGGCAAAATGGCGTCGTCGCCCGCATCGCCTTTATCCAGCAGCGCATCGGCGGTGCCGGTTCGTCGCTGAAACGCATCCATTTTACGCAGCACTTCGCGGCTGCCAGCGCTGGAAAGCAGCATGTGCTGGCCGTTAAGGGCGAATTCGATTTTACGCTGGTTCGCCAGGGCCTGCAGCACGGCGGATGTCTGATCGCTGTCCAGACGGAAGTGGCTGTCATCCACGGCATCCAGCGAGCCGAGGTCCCGGTCGTCGATCAGCAGGCTGGCGGTGGAGTCGGCGGGGATATCGTGTTCGATCTGCGCGAAGGTGACCGTGGCGGTGGGATGCTGTTCGCTGCCCGCGTTGCGGGTCAACAGCACGCTAACCTCGCCCATGCGGTCGCCGTAACCCGCCGCCCGGCAGGTGCCGGTGTTATCGCAGGCGAGCTCCCAGTCTTTTTGCGCAAAGGAAAAACCTTGCAGGGGAGCCGCCAGCAGGGGCGTAGAACACAGCCCCAGCCAGACAGCCCAGAAGAACGCGCGCATATCAATCCCTGTCAGCAATCAGTGAGGGGGAAATTATAGGCGCGACATGGCGGTTAGGATATCAGAATCAGGTTAATGCCCCGCCCATACGGCACTGGGCGAAGCGCAGAATATCTTCTGCCAGCCGCCGCGCCGTATCGACATCCGTCTGGCTACGTTTGATCAGCAGACGGCTCAGACAGCCCTCGACAATCAGCTCCATCTGCTTGGCGACCATTTCCGGATCATCCACCTCCAGCTGGGTCAGCAGCTCATGGGTGTAGGCCAGCGAAGCCTGCTTCTGCTGTTCCGCCAGCTGGTGAATCGGGTGCTGGGCATCCGGATAGAAGGTGCAGGCGGCGATAAACAAACAGCCGGGGTAACGCTGATTGCTGACGCAGGTGGTGAGTGCGCTATAGCGTGCTAGCAGCTTTTGCTCTGCGCTTAAGGTGTCGTCCAGCAGCAGCTGACGGCGCCAGGCATCCACCTGTTGGCTCAGATAGCGAAGCGCGTCATACAGCAGCGCTTCACGATCGGGCCAGAAGCGTTTCAGGTCGCTCGTCGGACAGGACACGCGCTCAGCGACCATCTCCAGCGACGTGTTGGCGATACCTTCAATTTCAAGAATTTTAATGGCTTCTGCCAGGACGTCTTCACGCAGCACGGTGTTCTCCTCCATCTTTCCTCCTAAAGTGTCGCTCACGCTTGCCAATCGCGCAAATGGGCGCTGAATGCCGCAGCATCCATAAAGCCGGTGACTCGCCGGTCGGGCTGTTCCTGACCCTGCGCGTTGAAGAACAGGATCGTCGGCAGACCGAGCACCTGCAGGCGCTTCAGCAGCGCGGCGTCTTGCGGACTGTTCTTCGTCACATCAACCTGTAATAACACGACGCCTTTCAGCGCCTGCTGCACGTCAGGTGAGCTAAAGGTGTATTTTTCAAACTCTTTGCAGGCCACGCACCAGTCGGCGTAGAGATCGAGCATCACCGGCTGACCTTTTGCCTGCGCCAGCGTCCGGTCAAGCTCGGCCACCGAGCTGACGCGGGTGAAGGCCAGGTGCGCCTGCTGCTCGAGCGCCGGGGCGCCAAACGCCCAGTCCTGCAGGGGACGGGCGCTGACCAGCGCGGCGGCAAGAAGAATGATTTGCACCAGCCGCATCCACGGCCGGGTGGCGCCCAGCGAGGTGATAAACGCCCAGCTGAAGAAGGCGATACCGAGCATTGACCACAGACGTAATCCCCACTGGTCGCCGAGTATGCGCTCCAGCAGGAAAACGGGCAGAGCCAGGATCACGAACCCGAAGGCGGTCTTCACATGGCCCATCCATGGCCCGCTCTTCGGCAGCAGACGGTTGCCAAACACGGTGACGAGGATCAACGGCAGGCCCATGCCCAGCGCGTAGAGGTACAACGTGCCGCCGCCCAGCCACAGATTACCGCTCTGGGCGATATATAACAGGATGGCGCTCAGCGGCGCGGTGGTGCAGGGGGAGCAGATCAGCCCGGCAATAGCGCCCATCGCAAAGACTCCGCCGGGCGATCCGCCCTGGCGTTTATTGCTGAGCAGCGCCAGCCGCGTTTGCAGCGAGGAGGGCAGCTGCAGCGTAAACAGGCCGAACATGGAGAGGGCCAACAGTATAAACACCGCCGACAGACCCACCAGCACATACGGGTGCTGCAGGGCCGCCTGGAACTGCAGCCCGGCGGCGGCCACCACCAGCCCCAGCGCGGTGTAGGTTAAGGCCATCCCCTGGACATAAATAAAGGCCAGCAGCAGGGCGCGCGCGGTGGAAAGCCGCTGTTTACCGCCCAGCACGATGCCGGAAATCAGCGGGTACATCGGCAGCACGCAGGGGGTGAAGGCGATACCAATGCCTATCAGCAGCGCCCACAGGGCGGTAAAAGGCAGGCGGGCGGGGGCGTCAGCTGGCGGCGCAGAGGCAGGCGCAGGTGAAGTGGCGATCTCCGGGGACGGACGCGGCTCAACCGGCAGCGGCGGGTTGAACACCGGACGACTGCTCGTCGGCGGCGCAGGGTCAATGGTGGACGCCTGGCCATCTGCCGAAGCCGCCAGCACGGCGCTCAGCGGGATCACTTTGGTCTCCGGCGGATAACAGAATCCGGCATCGGCGCAGCCCTGCCAGGTGACGGTGAGAGTGGCGTCTTTGTCCGCCTGCTTCACCGTGACCGGAACGGTCAGGCGCTGGCGAAAGATCTCGCTTTTGCCGTAAAACTCATCCTCGTGCCACTCGCCCGCCGGCAGTGCCGGTTCGTCGAGAGTCGCCCCGGCGGCGCGGAAGGTAAACTGTTGACGATAAAGATAATAACCATCCTTGATTTGCCAGCTCAGGTTGAGGTCATGCTGTTGCTGCTGAAAGTCAAAGGCGAAGGCCTGGTCAGCAGGCACGAAGTTCGAGCGCCCCGGTGCGTCGAATAACCCGGCGGTGGCTGACGCGCTGCACAGCAGCAGGATCAGCGTAATGATGCGGTAAGCCATGAGAGGTAATCGTTGTCTCCATACGTGACGGGCAGAACCAGCAGTTCAGGGGTTTGATACGGGTGGTGAGACTTCAGGCAGTCCAGCAGCGCCTGCTGATGGGCAAGATCGGTTTTGAGCAGCATCTGAACTTCATACTCCTGCTCCAGCTTCCCTTCCCAGTAATAGAGCGAGGTGGCCCCCGGCAGGAGCGTGGCGCAGGCGGCCAGCTTTTCCGCCAGCGCTTTCGCCGCCAGATCCTGGGCGGTTGCTTCATCCGGCGCGGTACAGAGCACAACAACAGCATCAGGCGTAGTCATCATGAACCTCGTATCAGCGAAAAGAGGCACTATAGCATGCAAGATGCGGGGATATTAGCGTCACGAGCGGGGAATGGGAGGGAAACGGGCAGCGGGCCCGTGCGGGGCCCGCTGCCGACGGCATTTACAGCATAATCCCGCCGAAGATGAAACCCAGGATCACGCACAGGGTGATAGCGATAACGCCGGGGATCAGGAAGGCGTGGTTAAAGACATATTTACCAATGCGGGTTGAGCCGGTGTCGTCCATCTCCACCGCCGCCAGCAGGGTCGGGTAGGTGGGCAGGACGAACAGCGCCGAGACCGCGGCAAAGGAGGCAATCGCCGTCAGCGGGCTGACGCCCAGCAGCAGCGCGGCGGGCATCAGCGCTTTGGTGGTGGCCGCCTGCGAGTAGAGCAGCGTGGCGGCGAAGAACAGCACCACCGCCAGCAGCCACGGGTAGTTTTGCAGCAAGTCGCCGGCCACGGCCTGGATGTCGCTGATATGCGCTTTAACGAAGGTATCCCCCAGCCAGGCGACGCCGAGCACGCAGACGCAAGCGCTCATCCCGGACTTAAAGGTACTGGCATTGAGCACTTCGCCGGTGTCGATTTTGCAGGTGATGCTGATCAGGGTGGCGATGGTCAGCATAAACACCACGATCGCCTCGTTACGCGGTAGTACAGGGTTTTTGATCAGGCCGACGGTATCGCTGATGGCCGTAGCGTAGAACATCACCGCCACGATGCCGATCAGAAACAGCAGAACGGAACGTTTGGCGTGCGGCTTCAGTTCAAATACCTGGCTGCCGCGTAGACTGACTTCACCCTTGGCCAGCCGCTCCTGGTAAACAGGATCGTCTTTCAGCTCGCAGCCGAGGAAGTTGCAGACGATAGCGGTGAGCATTACCGCCAGCAGGGTGACCGGAATACAGATGGCCAACAGCATCAGGTAGCTAACGCCCAGCGGCTCCAGGATCCCGGCAAAGAACACCACCGCGGCGGAGATAGGCGAAGCGGTGATCGCTATCTGGGAGGCCACCACCGCAATCGACAGCGGACGGGACGGACGGATGCCTTGCTCTTTGGCCACTTCGGTGATCACCGGCAGCGTGGAGAAGGCGGTATGGCCAGTGCCGGCGAGCACGGTCATAAACCAGGTCACCAGCGGGGCAAGGAAGGTAATATATTTCGGGTGGCGACGCAGCATCCGTTCGGCGAGGCTGACGAGGTAATCCATCCCGCCTGCGACCTGCATGGCGGCGATAGCGGCAATCACCGCCATAATGATTTCAATAACGTCGAAGGGGATCGCACCCGGTTTAATTTGAAAAATAAGCGTCAGGACAAGGACGCCAAGGCCACCGGCAAAGCCGATACCGATGCCGCCGAGCCGGGCGCCGAGATAAATCGCCAGCAGGACAATAACCAGTTCTGCACCAAACATATATGCCTTCCTTGTTTTTTAACAAGTTGATATTGGATTGTTGTATTTTAGTAAAACTAAAAAGCAAAAAGGCATGTCATCGCTGACATGCCTTTGAATGACTATCCGGAAAGATTACTGTTCGCTTTCATCGGTATAACGCTTCGCTTTATAAGCAGGATGCATCAGGTTTTGCGCGGAGAAAATGTCATCCAGCTCCGCCGCCGTCAGCAGCCCACGCTCCAGCACCACTTCCCGCACGCTCTTCCCGGTTTCGGCGCAGATCTTGCCGACGATATCGCCATTGTGGTGGCCGATAAACGGGTTGAGGTAAGTAACGATACCGATGGAGTTATAGACGTAACCTTCGCACACCGCTTTGTTGGCGGTAATGCCGTTGACGCATTTCTCCAGCAGGTTGTAGCAGGCGTTGGTCAGAATATGGATAGATTCGAACATCGCCTGGCCGATCACTGGCTCCATTACGTTCAGCTGCAGCTGCCCGGCTTCGGAGGCCATGGTTACTGTGGTGTCGTTGCCGATCACTTTAAAGCAGACCTGGTTGACCACCTCCGGCACCACAGGGTTAACCTTCGCCGGCATAATAGAAGAACCAGCCTGCAGCTCAGGCAGGTTGATTTCGTTGAGGCCCGCGCGCGGTCCGGAAGAGAGCAGGCGCAGGTCGTTACAGATCTTGGACAGTTTCACCGCCAGGCGTTTCAGCGAGCTGTGGACCATGACGTACGCCCCGCAGTCCGAGGTGGCTTCAATCAAGTCTTCCGCCGGAACGACCGGGAGGTTGCTCACTTCCGCCAGCTTCTGTACCGCCAGCTGTTGATAACCGTCCGGGGTGTTGAGGCGGGTGCCGATGGCGGTTGCGCCAAGGTTCACCTCCAGCAGCAGCTCCGCGGTGCGCAGAATGCTTTTGGTCTCTTCATTGAGCAGCACATTGAAGGCATGGAACTCCTGGCCGAGGGTCATCGGCACCGCGTCCTGCAGCTGAGTGCGGCCCATCTTGAGGATGTCCTGGAATTCTACGGCTTTCGCCTGGAAACCTTCGCCCAGTTGCTTAATCGCATCGATTAGTTTGAGGATGGAGGCATACACCGCGATGCGGAACCCGGTCGGGTAGGCATCGTTGGTGGACTGACATTTGTTAACGTGATCGTTTGGGTTCAGATACTGGTATTCACCTTTCTGGTGACCCATCAGCTCGAGGCCGATGTTCGCCAGGACTTCGTTGGTGTTCATGTTTACGGAAGTGCCGGCCCCGCCCTGGAAGACATCGACCGGGAACTGGTCCATGCATTTGCCGTTATTCAGGACTTCGTCACAGGCGGCGATAATCGCATTTGCCGCGCTTTTGGGAATGGTCTGCAGCTCCTTGTTTGCCAGCGCCGCGGCTTTCTTCACCATTACCATGCCGCGCACGAATTCTGGTATGTCGCTGATTTTGCTGTTGCTAATGTAGAAGTTTTCAATCGCTCGCAGAGTATGAACGCCGTAGTAAGCGTCCGCGGGAACTTCCCTGGTGCCCAACAGATCTTCTTCGATACGAATGTTGTTTAACATGTGAACCTTCTTTTCAAGCTGCCAATGAATTCACCAAATACACAGAATATCCAGTATTCAGTATATTTTCTGGCCGACGATTATTTCCTTAACCGGCCCGGTGCCCAAGATCATATGCTGATGATAGCGAATATCAGTAAGCTTGATCACTTATTACATCGCGGGTGTGAGAAGATTTATTAATCTGTGAAATGGGTCACCGCTTTCCTATTCCTGGAAAAAATAAGCATTTCCGCTGATTGAAAAGCCGCTCAGCATCCCCATCTTAGTGGGATGCAATCAGCAAATTGATAACTACGGGGGCCGAACTCGGTGCCTGTCGATGAAGGAGACGCCGGTGCGTTGGATTCCGTTTATTGCCTTTTTTCTTTACGTGTACATTGAGATATCGATCTTTATCCAGGTCGCGCACGTGCTGGGCGTCTTTATGACGCTGATCCTGGTGATCTTTAGCTCGGTGGTGGGGATGTCGCTGGTGCGTAACCAGGGCTTCAAAAACTTCCTGCTGATGCAGCAGAAGATGGCCGCGGGCGAGAGCCCGGCGGCGGAGATGATCAAAAGCGTCTCGCTCATTATCGCTGGCCTGCTGCTGTTGATCCCGGGGTTCTTTACCGATTTCCTCGGCCTGCTGCTGCTTTTGCCCCCGGTGCAGAAGCACCTGACGATGAAGCTGATGCCGCATTTGCGCTTCAGCCGGATGCCGGGCGGCGGCTTCAGCGCCGGGACTGGCGGTGGAGAGACCTTCGAAGGGGAATTCCAGCGCAAGGAAGAACAGCGCGACCGTCTGGACCATAAGGACGATCGCCGCGATTAACTTTTATCGGCCCGGTCAGCAGACGCGACCGGGCCGCTTTCTTATTGCGCCTATACGCTGCCTGTCGCCAGCTTGCGTCTCGGTAAAAACAACCACAGCGCCGCCAGCATCACCAGCGCGTACAAACTCTTCCAGCCGACCATCGCCAGCAGCAGCAGACAGAGAATGCTGCCCACCGCCGCCAGCAGCCGATAGCGCCCGCGCAGCAAACGACAGCCCGCCAGCATGCACAGCAGATAGATCATGATGAAAATGCCGTTGGCATAGACGATCAGCGCGTCCAGATTGATATCGAGAAAATAGATACACAGGGTGCTGACCACGCAGGAGCCCAGCACGGCGTTGAGGGCGTTGCGCGGGATCTGCCGCGGCGACAGCCTCGCGAGGTAGCTCTGCGGCTTATGCTGCGCCTGCGACCAGACCAGGCGGGCGAAGCTCTGAATATAGATGTTAAGGCTGGCGAAACAGGCGAGATAGCCGATGACGCAGGCCACCCACAGCGCTTCGACGCCGAACAGGCGGACCACGATATTCGGTAAAGACGCGGCCGCCGCCATCTCCTCGCCAAACGCGTGGAAGTGCAACACCAGCACGGTACAGGCCCAGTAGACCGAGCCGGCAAGCAGCAGGCCTATCATCAGCGCGCGGGGAAAATCGCGCTCGGGATGTTTAAACTCCGAGGCGAGATGGGCAAAGGCTTCCAGCCCGACAAAGCACCAGAACATCACCGACAGCGCGGAGAAGAGCTGGCTGCGGTCGATCGCCGCCGGGGCGGGGAAGGGGATTTGCGCCGGGCTTATTCCGCCGCGCCACCAGACGGCGACGATCAGCGCGACAATCAGCACGGCAACCAGGGTCTGCAGGTTGGCGCTGGAGCTGGCGCCGCGTGAACCGACCCACCAGACGATGGCCAGGGTACCTAGCTCCGCCAGCAACAGCTGCGCATCATGCCAGCCGAACAGCGCCTGGCCGAAGCCAGTGGCGATGTGCAGCGCGGCGGGGAGCCCGACCGGGATAACCGATAAAAATAACCAGCCGGTGACGCTAGCCAGACGTGGGCCAAAGGCCATATCGACAAAGTGGGCCACGCCGCCCGCGCTGGGGAAATGGCGGCCCAGCAGGGCGAAGACGATGGCAATCGGAAAAACAAGGAGGATGAGCAACGGCCATGCCCACAGGCTGTTATCGCCAGCGACCAGCGCCGCAAGCGCCGGGACGGCGAAAACGCCAGTGCCCAGCAGTGAGGTGGAAAGCAACCCGACTCCCTGTCCCAGCCCTAACTCCTGTTTTAAACCACTCATGATTCCATCCTGCGCCAGTAAAAAGAAAGAGAGTATCACAATCGCTTTTCCTTATGACCGGTTGCCCGGTGACGCCGCTTTTTGCGTGCCAGCGCAAAGGTAAAAATTTTTTTTTAATTTTGCCCTTGAAGCCGGAAATGGCCATCCCCATCTCTCTCTGCACTAGCCGGTAAACCGCGTTCGGCCCGGCGTCACCCATAACTGATAATGACTTTCTCGAAGGAGAGCTATCAATGAGTATTCGTCCGTTACATGATCGTGTGATCGTCAAACGTAAAGAAGTTGAAACCAAATCTGCGGGCGGCATCGTTCTGACCGGTTCTGCAGCAGCTAAGTCAACGCGTGGCGAAATCATCGCTGTCGGTAAAGGCCGCATCCTGGAAAACGGGACCGTGCAGCCGCTGGACGTTAAAGTTGGTGACATCGTGATTTTCAACGATGGCTACGGCGTGAAGACTGAAAAGATTGACAACGAAGAAGTGCTGATCATGTCCGAAAGCGACATCCTGGCAATTGTTGAAGCTTAATTCGCACGACCCTGAACGAATTTGAGGAATATAAGAAATGGCAGCAAAAGACGTAAAATTCGGTAACGACGCTCGTGTAAAAATGCTGCGCGGCGTAAACGTACTGGCAGATGCAGTTAAAGTGACCCTGGGCCCGAAAGGCCGTAACGTGGTTCTGGACAAATCCTTCGGCGCGCCGACCATCACCAAAGATGGCGTTTCCGTTGCTCGTGAAATCGAACTGGAAGACAAGTTTGAAAACATGGGCGCGCAGATGGTGAAAGAAGTTGCCTCTAAAGCGAACGACGCGGCAGGCGACGGTACCACCACCGCAACCGTGCTGGCGCAGGCCATTGTGAACGAAGGCCTGAAAGCGGTTGCTGCAGGCATGAACCCGATGGATCTGAAACGCGGTATCGATAAAGCGGTACTGGCTGCAGTAGAAGAGCTGAAAGCGCTGTCTGTTCCGTGCTCTGACTCCAAAGCTATCGCTCAGGTAGGTACCATCTCCGCTAACTCTGACGAAACCGTAGGTAAACTGATCGCGGAAGCGATGGACAAAGTCGGTAAAGAAGGCGTGATCACCGTTGAAGACGGTACTGGCCTGGAAGACGAACTGGACGTGGTTGAAGGTATGCAGTTCGACCGTGGCTACCTGTCCCCGTACTTCATCAACAAGCCGGACACCGGCGCCGTTGAGCTGGAAAGCCCGTTCATCCTGCTGGCTGACAAAAAAATCTCCAACATCCGCGAAATGCTGCCGGTTCTGGAAGCTGTAGCGAAAGCGGGCAAACCGCTGGTTATCATCGCTGAAGACGTTGAAGGCGAAGCGCTGGCGACCCTGGTGGTTAACACCATGCGCGGCATCGTTAAAGTGGCTGCGGTGAAAGCGCCGGGCTTCGGCGACCGTCGTAAAGCCATGCTGCAGGATATCGCTACTCTGACCGGAGGTACCGTTATCTCTGAAGAGATCGGTATGGAGCTGGAAAAAGCAACTCTGGAAGACCTGGGCCAGGCGAAACGCGTGGTTATCAATAAAGACACCACCACCATCATCGATGGCGTTGGCGAAGAGTCCGCAATCCAGGGCCGTGTTGCTCAGATCCGTAAGCAGATCGAAGAAGCAACCTCCGACTATGACCGTGAAAAACTGCAGGAACGTGTCGCTAAACTGGCTGGCGGCGTGGCAGTAATCAAAGTCGGTGCAGCTACCGAAGTTGAAATGAAAGAGAAAAAAGCACGCGTCGACGACGCCCTGCACGCAACCCGTGCTGCGGTTGAAGAAGGCGTGGTGGCTGGCGGCGGCGTAGCGCTGGTTCGCGTTGCTGCGAAACTCGCTGGCCTGACCGGTCAGAACGAAGATCAGAACGTCGGTATCAAAGTTGCGCTGCGCGCAATGGAAGCGCCGCTGCGTCAGATCGTGTCCAACGCCGGTGAAGAGCCGTCTGTTGTCGCGAACAACGTGAAAGCAGGCGACGGTAACTACGGTTACAACGCGGCAACTGAAGAATACGGCAACATGATCGACTTCGGTATCCTGGACCCAACCAAAGTAACCCGTTCTGCACTGCAGTACGCGGCTTCCGTGGCTGGCCTGATGATCACCACCGAGTGCATGGTGACCGACCTGCCGAAAGGCGACGCGCCTGATTTAGGTGCTGCTGGCGGCATGGGCGGCATGGGCGGTATGGGCGGCATGATGTAATCGTGCGCTATACAGCATAAAAAAGCAGAAACCCCTGGCCAGCAATGGCTGGGGGTTTTTCTTTTGGTGCGCTTTTTAGTATAAGGCTTATACATAAAATCATTTAAGCTGTATCAGAGCGGCAAGCACCTTCGTATCGGAAGCGACTGACAAGCGCGACCGGGTAAGGAATGAAAGCGGCTCATGCCGACGCAGTTTGAAGGATGACAGGTTTACATCCGGGCCAGTGCGTCCAGCTCATCGATCATGGGGAATAACATGCAGGTAAAATATTTAGCAGGGATTGCCGGCGCAGCCTTACTGTTAGCAGGTTGCAGTTCCAGCAATGAATTAACCTCTGCCGGCCAGAATGTGCGTTTTGTACAGGAGAAGCCGGGCGCAGAGTGTCAGCTGTTAGGGACCGCGACGGGTAAACAGAGTAACTGGCTCTCCGGCCAGAATGGCGATGAGGGTGGCTCCATGCGCGGTGCGGCTAACGCCCTGCGTAACCAGGCGGCAGCCATGGGCGGCAACGTGATTTATGGCGTCAGCAGCCCGACGCAAAATCTGTTGTCGAGCTTTGTGCCCACCGACAGCGAGATGAACGGCCAGGTATATAAGTGCCCGAACTGATGCGCGATGCCTCTCTCTGCGAGCGTAGAGAGAGGCGTGACCGGTAGAAGAGGGTCAGGCGTTAAGCTCCGCTTTCTTCTCCAGATAGAAGGCATGCAGGGGACGCAGACACTCTTCCAGGCTGAGCATTCTTCCTGGCTGGGAAGGAATAATGGTACTGAAGATTTGGCATGGCGCCAGCGCCGTGTGCATCGCCTTAAGCTTGGGGCTTTTCTCAATAAGGCGTACTACCACGCTGTTTTCCATTTCAGATAAATGTGGCGCACTGGTTTTTACCACCGCTCCGGAGACAATTTTCTTGCCTTCGTCCGTCTCGCAGCAATAGAGCACGCCCAGATAATGGGAAAACAGGTTTAGCTTCCATTCTTCCTGGGGATACTGCTGGTAATCAATATTCGGCTGAGTAGTTAAGTCGACGCTGTAGCACATTAAAAAATCCATATTTGAACTTAAATACTGGATAAGTTCCTGATCGCCGACTGTTTTTAATGCCTGTTGAATACCGATTATCAGGGCTTCAACCTGTCGGTCATCAATAGTTAACGTCTTAATTTGCTCATCCTGAAATACCAGGATCAGCGTTGACTGCGTTTCGCCAGGTTTAAGCGTAATAGACATTATACGCCGCTCAGGAGAAGGCTGTTGTATTTCAGCCATTTCTACCGTGGGGATATGGGTTACGAGTGTTTCGTTATAAGCGATAATCTCATCTTTGTAAGCCTCGCCTTTATTTTCAAGTCGCTGAAAAATTAAGGCCATTCTACTTTGCAATATCAGAAGCAGGTCGGATAATACGGGTGCCTGAAGATAGAAAATCTCACAGGTATTATTCGCTTTCTTGACCTTAAGTAACAGCGCCAGGAAACGCTCTTCAAAAGTAATTCCTGCAGTATTAAAACCAATAAACGTTCCTTGCATAATCTTCTCCTTTATTAAGCGGTAGCCATCGACTTCGATTGTGAGAGGTCAATAACGCGATCGGCTGATGCAATGGTTGATGGCCGGTGCGCGACAATAATTCGGGTGATACTTAACGCTGAAATCGACTGATTGATGACCGACTCATTTCTGAGATCCAGGTGACTAGTTGCCTCATCCATAAACAGAATACTCGGTTTACGGTACAAAGCACGAGCGATCAGGATACGCTGCTTTTGACCGCCGGAAATGCCCAGCCCCAGTTCGCCGACAATGGTTTCGTATCCCATCGCCATCTTCATGATTTCATCATGGATGTTGCAATGTTTGGCACATTCCATTACGAATTCCAAATCGGGGTTATCATCAAAACCACTGATATTATCGATAAGTGAACCTGAAAAGAGACGATCCTCCTGAAGTACGCAGGCGATACCGAGACGATAGTTATTTAAACCAATTTTTTGAATCTCCAGATTATCCGCCAGTATTTCGCCGGAGTCAGGTGAAAGCAAACCGCACATGACTTTCAACAGGTGGTTTTGCCAACGCCAGATGGGCCAATTAGCGCGACAGACTCGCCTGGGGCAACCGTTATATTCAGATTGGTAAAAATGGGTTGTGAAAAAGGATCGTATTGATAACTCAGGTTCCTGACTTCAAGTTTCACGCCGGTGTTTGCTGTAAACACACGTCGGGATGGAAGTTCTTTTTCCGGTTCGCTAAAGGCGATTTCAGATAGACGTTCATTATGAAGCGAGAGCATACGAAGCTGCATCACCAAATCAATGAGATTCGATGCACGTTGAGAAAACTGGCCTCGATAAGCATTAAATGCCATAAACATACCGAGCGTCATCTCATTATCAATTACCATAATGGCACCCAACCACAGTACCACCACCTGATCGATAGAGGTGATAAAGGTATTAATCCCACCAAACATCATATCAAAGCGAGTTTGCTTAATACCTGCGTTACTGGCATCAACGTTAAGATTCAGCCAATGCTGCGAGCGACGTTCTTTTAAATTTAATGCTTTGATCGTGGAAATGCCATAAAGTGATTCCATAAAGTGAGAGTTAGCACGCGCCCCTTTAACGACCTGCTCTTCCGTTACGCGCCGATAAAAACTATAGGTAGCGAAGCGCATAATCGCATAGCAGACGGTAAAGCCAATGACGACCCAGACTAACCAGCCGCCATATAATGTCAGCATGACTAACAAACCGATCGTCATTATCGAATCGATGATGCCAGTGACGATACTGTTGGTAAAAATTGAACGAATGGTATCCAGAGACGAGAAACGAGACTGGATATCACCTAAGTGTCTTTTCTCGAAAAAAGATAATGGCAAACTTGCCAAATGATCGAATAGCGTTGTTTTCCATTGAATGTTTGTCAACGTATTCAACGTCAACGACGTCCATGCTCGGAGCATGCTAATAAACGTGCGGAATAGCGTAAAAAATATTAAACCAATACAAATAACAGAGAGTAAACTTTCATCGTGCGCCATAATGACATGGTCAGTTACTAACTGTGTACCAATAGGCAACAGGAGGCCAATCGCTTCTACCACAACAGAGAAAGCAAAGATCTTAATCAGCGCCGATTTTAAACCAACAATTTTATGCATTAAATCCAGGAGTCGTAAACGGGATTTCGCCTCCTCTTGTTGGAAGTTATGATCAGGCCAGAGTTCAAGCGCAACGCCGGTAAAATTATTTGACATCTCACTGATGCCAATGATTCGTTTACCCAGCGCGGGATCGTGAATCACAAATCCGTTTTTCTTTACTTTTGTAAGGACTACATAGTGGTTCATTCCCCAGTGGATGATGCAGGGAAGCTTAAGCTGTTTTATTTCATCGAGGTCGAGCGCTAGCGCACGGTTTTTTAAACCAGCCTGCTCGGCTGTTTTGCTTAGAGACAGCAGTGAGGAGCCCTGTGAGGGGCTACCGAATCGTTGACGAAAATTAAATAAATCGATATTTAACCCATAATAACCACAGACCATCGCCAGACAGGCAACTCCACATTCCGATGATTCTGACTGTAGAATAACAGGCGTTTTGTTAACCAGAGAAAAATTTAGTTTTGCAACAATGGTTTTGAACAATTCGTTAGTCATGGATTGGCCCAGTAATGCTTTGAGTTATCTTATACACAGGGGTAAACATCCACATATAAAGTGGGCGCTCTTCGAGAAATACAACGGCTTGAGCCTTCAGTCCATTCGAAAGCGAAAGCGTTTTACCATTGTAATTAAAGGTTTTGTTTTCAATTTTGACAATGGTTTTATAGAGTGCCAGTTCCTGCTGGTTCGTTCCATTATTAACATTAGTGTATTCAGACAGTTCCTGTCGGGATGTCGGGACCGAAGATATTGAAAGTATTTTCCCCGGGAATTGCCCAAATTTATCGGATGGGAAAGCATCATAGCGGATGTTAATGACATCACCCGGTTTGACGTAAGGTATGCTATTATTAGGTAACCATAAAATAAGATAATATTCTATATCACCAGTGGGTTTGATTTGCGCTAAACTGCTGCCTTTGTCGACCATTTGTCCTTTTGTTACAGCCAGCGATTCAATGCGTCCTTCTGTGGTTGCTTTAATAATGACATTACCATTGGCATTTGATTCAACCAACTGGTTTTTGTAATCATTAATCTGGTTTTCCTGAGATGATATTTGGTTGTCAAAATCTGCCGTTTTTGTGATTTTATCGCTATTTAACTGGGTTACCTGGGATTCCAGTTGCATTTTCTGACTGACCAAAGACTGATAGGTACTCTGTTGTTGAAAGTATAATGAATGCTGATAGTTATACTGATCTTTGGTGATAAGGCCATCACGAAGATATTTATCGTAACTGGAAAGATTATCATGCATTTTCTTTAAACCAGTCTGCGCATTAACCAGCATGCGGTTAGTTTCTTTTAACGAATCATTGATGGTTTTTAGCTGTTTATCTAAAGATAAGCGAGTTTCTTCTTTATTATGAGAAAGTTTGGTGATGATATCTTCAGCGTTCGCAATCTTTTCATTAATGACTTCTATTTGCGCCGTACTGACGTTGCCTGTTGTTGTATTTCGGGAGATGTCAATTTCATATAAAGACTGTCCTTTGGCGACAAGGTCACCGACTTTTGCATATTGGGAAATAACAAAACCTTGCTGTGGCGCATAAACATTGACAGAATGAGGTAAAGTAATAACTTCCCCACGAACATCAATGCGTTGGGTAAAGGTACAAAATATTGTGGTGGTTATTAGAATGGCTAAAAAGGCAAAAGAAAGTAATGCAATAAGCCATGCTGGAAGCCCTGCTAGCAGCAAAGCCTTTCCTTTCCAGTGATGCTTTTTGTATTCGATCGCTTCCTTGCGATAGATTTTTCTTAACATAATTATCACTTACATAATGAAATGAAAAGGCCCGATATTTCAGGCCCTATTTACTTAGTAAAGAATGTCAACAAAACGTTGAGCAAACAGCTGAGGCGTAAATTAATTGCTCCAGAAGTTTAATGTGCCATCATAAACGGCATCCATTACACCTGTTGCATAATGCAGCGTCATATCCCAGCCAACGATACCCGCAGCAATACCAAAGCAGACGCCACCGAGAATAACCCCGGCAATCATTCCTACACCCTGGCCAATCGAGCCGATACCAAAGATACCGCCGCTTACGCCGCCCCAACGTCCAGCGTAACCTGTACCAAAAATCGCCCCCAGAGAGGCGCCCAGAGCGATGGCGCCTACTTCTTTAGCAGCCCAGGTCATAATATCGGTAAGAGTATCAGTCAGCGCGCCGCCAGAAATCTCTTCCATTTCAAATACAGTTAATTGATGCATGATTAGTCCTTTAACTAAAATTAAAATTATATGTTCATTCCAGACCGGAAGTTGGTCCGCAGAGAAGATAGTCGTTGCTGTAGTATGAATCAACTCAACTTAATGTGAATTGTTGATGAAATTTCAGATTCATTCTGAATCTAATCTAATCTAATTATTTTATAGATTCACAAAGCAATATTAATTTTAGCAAGTTAAATTAAGCTATTATTATGGACGTGACTCAAATTGTAGTGCATTACTTTCATCCGTATATATCATAATGCTTTTGATTATGTATGGAAAAATAAAAAAGGTGGATATCATTATCCACCTTTTATGAGATTATGGTTCTCTTTATTCTTCCTGAACTACTACCTCAAGTATCGCTTTTACATGCCCGGCCGAGACTTCAGCGCTGTTGTCGCTCATTCGGTAATAATCGGCGGTAAAGTTAATTTTTTGCGATGCTTGAGCGCTGGCAATACTGTAGGTCTCTGCGTCATAAAATATAACGGGACTATTGTCTTTTTTGAAGATAATGCCAACGTTGCTTGCTGCTCCGCCTCCTGTTAGCAGATTATCGATGATGCCATTCCCCGCAGGACTGGTGCCACTAACTGGGTTAAACCAATAGTAAAGTTTATTACCAATTGAACCCGCTGGGCATGAAACGTCCATTGTGATAGTTTTCTGTGATGGGGTTGTGCCACCCCGAGGGATTGACATTAATGTATTTTTTTCAATTGTATTTAAGGTGATTTGGCTCGGTCCAGACACAGAAATATCACAGGAGGTCGCCTTATAAGAAATACTCTTGAATTTCAGAGACGCAGTCATTAACAGACGATCTGACGCCCTGGGGTTGGTGCTTAAGTTACCCGCTGAGAATTTAAATACCGGATTGGTACTGACGCCGGATGTATCAATGACAGGTTTTGTTTTTATTAACCATACTGTCATAAATCTGTAGTCATCATTCGACTTTAAAATTGGCACAATCGTAGATTGTGCCACTGCGGGTTTAATTGAACCATGCTTGCTGTCCAGAATATCTGAAAACTGAAAACCAATACCATCAATCCCCGTTTCATAGACCGGTTTTCCCATTATACCCGTGACACCAGAGACCTCGGGTGCGGATGAGGTAATGATATACTGATCACCCATTATCTTGCTGCATTCAAAGGTTTTATAGTGTCCGGTACCAACTTTTTTGGTATACAAAACTGTACCAACGGGTATTGTTGGATCCGTTGCGATTTTAGGACTTAAGTTAAATACTGCTTGCCCATCGGAACCATCATAATCGCATTTGGCAGCTGCTTCACAACAACATAATAATATAGATAGAAAAATCAGTGTTTTTCTCATTCTTTATTGTCCTTGGTCAATATTAGCGACAAATTGTTTCGATTTGACTGATGCCAGCCGCTTTGCCTTCCCTGGCCGGTAAAGTAAAGGAAGCATTGCACTGCTGCGCCGCGCTTTTGCCCCATTGCACGTTAAGTATTCCGGTTTGCTGCAGGCCGGACATATAGACCATCCCGGCGTCGCTGACGATGCCTGGCTGTGCCTGGCTGCTCCCGGCGAGTAACACCATCGCACCATAAGGTACGTCCTGGCCGCTGGCCGTTTTCAGATGGACAAATGCGCGCTGGCCGATATTACCGGCATAATTGGCCCGCACGATGGCGCCGCGTGTCGGAACGACGCTCTGCGTGGTTTCCGGAAGCTCCATATCTTCGCCAAGCGAAGTACTATCGAGGGTGATATCGGTGCGACGATAAGGCGTGACATAAGGTACGATGGCGTAACCACGATAGTCGGTGGTGATGGTGTTATCGTTGGCCAGCTTGACGTTATCCAAACCTGGGGCCTTAACCAGTACGGCGGCATCGGTGATGTCCTGACCAAGCGTGACCCCATCGGCATGAGCGACAATGCTGCCGTTGGCGCCATAGTCTATACGCTCGCTACCGCGATCGTAGCTGTAACCGGCATTGACGCTGCCGCGAGCACCGTTATAGGTTGCGCGCATATCGCCGCTGTAGTATTCCCGGTTGCTGTATCCTTGCTGCAGGCTCCACTCCAGGCTGTCGTTATCCAGCGCGTTACCACCGATGGAGACCGACTGATCGGTAGACCCCGGATTACTGTTGGTTAACTGATAACTGGTATAGGTGCCCGGTAGCCAGTTGCTCAGCGGCAGCGTGACGGTCAGCGAGATACGCTGATCGTCCTGGGCGTCTTTCCCGGAGTTATTCCCGCTCCAGGTATAGCGGTTATAGCTGTACCCGAGGTAATAGTTTACATTGCGGAAGCCACCGTTGTACCCCACGCTGATCGACTTGTTGGTGCGCTTATCGTCCCAGTAATCTTCAATCAATCCACTGATAGACAGACTGCCGAGGCCTTTACCCAGGCTTTGATTCAGCGTCAGATTGGTGCGGTTGCGCAGCGAGCGAGGAGTATACTTGCCATCATTAGAATAGCTATCTAACACTTCAGAGAGGGTATTAAATCCGCGGGTGGAATAGCGGTAGCCAGCGATAGTCACGTTTGTACCGGTTTCGATAATATTTTTCCCGTAACGGACACGCCATGACTGCCCAGAGGTCTTTTCGTCGTCTTTCATTTTTGACCAGGCCTGGGTGACGTCTGCCGAGGCGGCGCCAAGCTCGCCGAGGTTATAGCCGAGGCCTGTTGACAGGGCCTGATAGCGCGATGCGGCCTGCACCCCGCCATAAAGCGTCAGGCTGCTTGAGACACCGTAGGTCGCGGTAGCTTGCGTAAAGGGCGTTTCATCGACCCCGCCGTCGTAAGGACGATATTTACCAGACGTAATTTCATATTCCAGCTGATCTTCACGGACCATCACCGGCAGCGTAGCGAACGGTACGACGAACTCCTGCTTAGAACCGTCGGACTCTTCCACGGTGACGTAAAGGTCGCCGCTACCGCCGCTCGGGTACATATCGGTGATTTCAAACGCGCCAGGCGCCACGTAGGTCTGGTATACCTGGTAGCCGTTTTGTTTAATGAAGACACGGGCGTTGGTTTTGGCGATACCACGGATAATCGGCGCATAGCCGCGCATACTTTCGGGCAACATTGATGTATCGGTGGCCAGTTGAATACCGGTAAACGGTACACTGTCAAAGATGCCTGAGAGTGACGAGCTCTCACCCATCACCAGGTTACTGTTGATGGGACGAATGCTGCGCTGCATGTAGAGATAGGCTGAGTCCCAATCACCCGCATCGCCGTTGTTTTTATTCCAGGTGCTGAGGTTACGGATACGCCATGGGCCAACGTTGAGGCCAGACTGCAGGTTCAGGCTGTAGTATTCGTCATTGGCCTGCATGTCGTTTGAGCCGCTGAACTGATAGTTCACCAGCAGGGCGTTGATGCCGTCATCAAACTGATCCGGTGGAATATATCCCTGCGCGGTGGTAGATAGTGCCGCCTGCGGAATGGATATATTCAAGCGCTGGACGGTAAAGTCAAAATCCGCTTTGGTATCCGGGATGACTGAAAGATTGGCGCAGCCGTTTTTATCCTCGACCAGTTCGGGAAAGGCTTTAACCCGTACGCCATACTCTGCCAATGTTTTCAGGCTCAAACAGGGCACCAGGGCGGGCTCTCGATTATTCCCAGTGGCACGGCTATTCGCAACAAACTTCATTGTCCTGGTATCCAGATAGCGACCATTAAACATGATATCTACCCGATAATCCCCTGGCGCCTGTGCGTTCTGCGTCTGGAAAATAGATAAGTCGGGAGTGGTTGATGGATCGCTACCATTCAATGAGCTAATGAATGAGGGATCGAAAAAGTCACGTGCTTGCGCTTTATTATTCAAACCAGAAAGCAATGCCGGAAGCATTGCGAGGAAGACCGTGGATAGTTTGAATAATCCATTATTCTTATTTGGCATAGACACATCCCTATAATGATAAAATAAAATTCTTATTACAGCGATGAGGAATAGAGCGATCCTGCTCCGCCATAATCATTAACTACTTTCCAGTTGACGCTGGAGGCATTGATATTTTCTTTTAATGTCACTTCTTTGGTCGTCATTGGAGCGACCGAGTTGACTTCCGGCTTCACTTCTTTGCTACCAATCTGAACACTATGGAAATAGAAGAAAAACGGTGTTGGATTTTTAATCGTCAGTTTTGTGCCTGATTTCCGCCATTCGAGTTTTTTGGCTTCAATGTTTGGAGAAAGGTCGAAAAGTGCTTTTGGACGATAGACCAGACGCATGCGGTGGCGGACCGCCAGTTGAATAGTATTGGCGTTGGCTTTCTCATCGTCCGCCGGCGGGATGGCCATCACGTTAAAATAGTATATGGATTCCCGGTCGTTCGGGGCATTGACGTTTCCGGTAGAAAATAGACGCACGGTATTCTGCTGCTTACCCTCAAGGCGGAATAACGGAGGTGTAGCCATAAAAGAGGGCGTTTTCCCTGCCGGCGCTTCAACCCAGGATTTAATCAGATAAGGGATGTCATCTTTATTTTCGATTTGCGCGGTGATTTCACGCGCACCTTCTTTATAGAGGTAGCGGGTGGACTCAATCACAATACCAGCATGGGCAATACTACTGAGGAGTAATGCACAGGATGCGGTGATATTTAATAAGTTCCTGAACATGGTTTTTCTCTGAATGCGAAAAAGGGCCCGCCGTGAAGCGGAGCCCTTCGGGGAAAAATTAGAGGGTATAATCGATAGTAAAGGTCGCAACACCTTTAACCGGACCTTCGGTAACCGGAGTCGCGGAGTTCACTTTCACATAACCAGTGGTGTACTTCAGCTGAGTGCCGCCAGCTGCAGTGTAGCTTTCGGTCATGAGGTCAGAACCGTCGAAACCTACGCGGTGTGCATCACGTACGCGCTGGATACCGATACCAATGCCGGTAGCGCCGCCAGGTGCGGTGTTGTCCAGGATGTTAGCGTTGCTGGAGGCACCGGTCACATTGACGGTTACAGCAGTAACCGGAGTGGCGCTACCCTGTGCGCAGTCTTTCACGTCAAAACCGAAGTCCTGAGTTTTAAACAGAGCACCAGCCGCTTCAGCATTCGCTTCGGTAGTGGTCACGGTCATCAGCTGAACGATACCGTTGTTCAGGGTACCCGTCGGAGTCACGACGCAAGAGTTAGCTGCATCAGAGACTTCACCCAGTACAGTTACCTGAGCGGTGTTGGTTGCCATTACCTGAGCACTCAGAACTGCAGAAGCAGCGACCATTACAGCTACGATTGTCTTTTTCATTTAATTAATCCATATATAGATACTTAGTCCTGTGTAGAATCGATAACAGTTATCATGGGAATGGAATATGCATTCCTATTGATATTGAAAATAAGCGCCAGCATTCCTTATATAGTGCTGAAACCTACCCTCCTGTGAACGACGCTACAATATCACTTGCCATAGCGAACCATGGAGAAGCGGGGGTAATTTAAAAGTCTGGTGCAAAAAATGCTTGTGAATTCTTGATGAAGCACACGTGAATTTAATAATGACCTTTTCTAATGAGATATTGAGTTAGGTTGAGATAAATTTAATCTGAAAATGTGGCTTTTAAACAAGATAACTATCGCTTGTCATTTTTTATGCGGTATCCTCAAAGCTGAAGTTCAATGTGAACTGACCCCGCTTCTGTCTGAAGCGATAATGTTCACGCCATGGTTTGGCTGGGATTATTTATTTTTGTTATGGATAATAGGGTTGCGTGGGGCAAGGATATGGATGATATTGCATTATTTAATGGCTGTATAATTAATCAGGAAATTATATTTAATGCCAATATGAATGAGCTGCGACCGCTTGCCGGGAATGGGGAGAGCATCAGCCTCAATGCGCCTACCGCCAGATGCTTGCTGCTGCTATTGCAGAATTGCGGCAAAGTGATTTCTCGGGATGAATTTCTGGCGGCTGTATGGGAAACACGGGGTGTGGTAGTTTCGCAAAATACATTTTATCAAAATATCTCTTTGTTGAGAAAATCGCTGCTCAAAGCCGGACTATCTGAGGATATCATTATCACCGTCAGACAAAAAGGCTTTAGCGTCGCCCCGGATACTTTAGTTATCCCGCTCTCGGATGAAGAGTGCGAGAATATGAATCGGGAAAGATTAACGCATTTTCACAGTAGTAAAACTGCTGATGTCATTTTCAATGATACGGGGAAAATTGACCATAAATTAAGTCTTCCACTACCAGTGAATTTAGCAATCCAGGAGAATGATAGGCGGGAAAATAGCGTGAAGGTGGCAGAGAAACTATCGGAACGATTACATATAACCTTTAAAGTTCCCACCTGGTTAATCGCGCTGATTGTCGTGATGATAGTTATCAATGTTATCGTACTGATCGTGTTACATCGATAATACGCAGCCGCTGGGGTTTATATCGAGAAGGTAACGGTAAAGTGGATTGCCGAGTATGTTAGTCCCAACCTGGCTGTGTATTCATATTAAGATGTCTGCCAGCACGACCTGGCAGACAAGGGAGGGGAGCTAACGCTGCTTCAGTCCTAAATCCAGCGGCGTCTTGCTGGGTTCGCCGCCGATCTCTCGCGCCAGCTTCGGCACCATATAGCCGGAGATGAGGGTCAACAGTTCACGCATGATTTCACGGGCTTCATCATCGCTGACCATAAAGTGTGCCGCCCCTTGTACCCGGTCCAGCACGTGCAGGTAGTAGGGCATTACCCCGGCATTGAACAGCGCATTGCTGAGATCGGCCAGGGTTTGCGCGTTATCGTTCACCCCGCGCAGCAGCACGCTCTGGTTAAGCAGCGTGACGCCCGCCTGACGCAGCATGGCCATCGCCGCGCGAAACTCGCCGTCAATTTCATTAGCGTGGTTGACGTGGTTAACCAGGATCACCTGCAGCGACGAACGGTGGAAGCGGCTGGCCAGCATCTCGGTGATGCGCGCCGGGATCACGATCGGCAAGCGGCTGTGAATACGCAGACGCTTAACGTGCGGAATGGCTTCCAGCTGGGTCATTAGCCAGTCAAGCTCATGGTCCTTCGCCATCAACGGGTCGCCGCCGGAGAAGATGATTTCATCAAGCTGCGGATGCTCAGCGATATAGTTCATTGCCGTCTGCCAGTTGCGCCTGGTGCCCTGATTTTCGGCATAAGGGAAGTGGCGGCGGAAGCAGTAACGGCAATTGACCGCGCAACCGCCTTTCACCAACAGCAGGGCCCGGTTGCGATATTTGTGCAACAGGCCGGGCACGACGCTGTGCTGTTCTTCCAGCGGATCGGTGGAGTAGCCGGGGGCGACGATAAACTCCTCTTCGGCGGTAAGTACCTGACGAAGCAGCGGATCGTCAGGGTTGCCTTTCTCCATTCGGGCAATAAACGCGCGCGGGACTCGCAGCGGGAACAGGCGTCTGGCCTCATGTCCGGCCAGCAGTTTTTCATCAGCGTCTACATTTAAAAGACGCAGCAGTTCATCAGGACTGGTCACAACATTGGCAAGTTGCGTTATCCAATCTTCTCTGGATGGGGTATTTAGGGTTACAATATGCGCCATTTTGTGGCTTAGCTACCAGTTAAACAATTTCAGAGGGCCTTATGGCGACTTACTATAGCAACGATTTTCGTGCTGGTCTTAAAATCATGTTAGATGGCGAACCTTATGCGGTAGAAGCCAGCGAATTCGTTAAACCAGGTAAAGGTCAGGCGTTTGCGCGCGTTAAGCTGCGCCGTCTGCTGACCGGCACCCGCGTTGAGAAAACCTTCAAATCTACTGATTCTGCAGAAGGCGCGGACGTTGTCGATATGAACCTGACTTACCTGTATAACGACGGTGAGTTCTGGCACTTCATGAACAACGAAACCTTCGAACAGCTGTCTGCTGACGCGAAAGCGATCGGTGACAATGCCAAATGGCTGCTGGATCAGGCTGAGTGCATCGTGACCCTGTGGAACGGCCAGCCGATCGCGGTCACCCCGCCGAACTTCGTTGAGCTGGAAATCGTTGAAACCGACCCAGGTCTGAAAGGCGACACCGCGGGTACCGGTGGTAAACCAGCGACCCTGTCTACTGGCGCTGTGGTTAAAGTGCCGCTGTTCGTCCAGATTGGCGAAGTGATCAAAGTGGATACTCGCTCTGGCGAATACGTATCCCGCGTGAAGTAATTTCACGTCATGATGACTGGCGCAGCCTCTGTGCTGCGCCGCTCTTTCTGTACTGGCACGACGAGCACGACACATGAAGCGCAGCGTAAAACTCCTGGCGTTACTGTTTCTGAGCAGCGCACTGCTGTCTGGCTGCAATACCGCCCGCGGTTTCGGTGAAGATATTCAGGGCCTGGGCCACGCCATCTCTCGCGCTGTAAGCTGACTTCCTTCCGTTTCGCCTGCCGCGCTCGCCTTCCGGTGCGCCTGCTTCCTTCACGAATACTCCTTTTCTCTTAAAAAACGCAAAGATCCCTTCATCTGTGGACGGTTTGTCTATGCTTATAGGGCATGAAAACAAAACTGACACTAAGGATGACATTATGGTGAAAAAAACGATTGCAGCGTTCTTTACGGTTTTGGTCCTCTCTTCAGCACTGACCGCTTGTAACACCACGCGCGGTGTGGGTCAGGATATTTCAGAGGGCGGCAGCGCAATCTCTGGCGCAGCAACCAAAGCTCAGCAATAACAGCCTTCGACGGTACGGTTTTGCGCCGTACCGTTCTTCACTTCCCCCATTCTGTTGGATATACTCACTACGACTTTTCATCCACCTTACGGGACGACCCGTAAGCGTTTCTCATCCGGGGACGGCCCCAGCAAAGGAGCCTTATGTCCTGGATAGTCTTATTTATCGCTGGCCTGCTGGAAGTGGTGTGGGCCGTCGGCCTGAAATATACCCATGGCTTTAGCCGCCTGGTTCCCAGCGTCATCACCATCGTCGCGATGGTCGTCAGCATGGCGCTGCTTTCATGGGCGATGAAAACCCTGCCGGTGGGTACCGCTTACGCCGTCTGGACGGGGATCGGCGCCGTGGGCGCCGCTGTGACCGGTATCGTACTGTTAGGTGAATCCGCCAGCGCTATGCGTATCGCCAGTCTTGTCTGCATCGTGGTCGGCATCATTGGCCTGAAGATCAGCGCGCACTAGTTGTAGCGCTGATTGACCCAGACCAGTTTGCTGATATCAAAACCCTGCCGGGTGGCAATATCCAGCATCTGCTGCCTGACTTCCGGGGCGATGGTGGGGGCTCGCGCCAGTAGCCACAGATAGTCGCGGTCGGGGCCGCAGACCAGCGCGTACCGATACTCCTTATCCAGCGCAATGACGTTATAGCTGCCATAGAAGGGGCCGAAGAAGGAGATCTTCAGCGCGGCGCGGCTGGGTTCGCCGGTAAAATACGCCACCCCGTCCGTTTTCTGCCACATGCCGCGGTCGGGGTTATAGCCTTTATTGACCACGTCCAGACCGCCGTCATCGCGCGGCTGCCAGGCGATCGTGACCTTTTCAAGCCCGCTTTCAAAAGGATGGTCGAAGCGGGCGATTTCGTACCAGGTACCCAGATAGCGCTGAACGTCGAAGGGGGTGACCACGGTGACGCCTGGCGGCGGGGCAGGGGTGCTGCAGGCGACAGACAGGAACGAGACGGCGACCGCGGTGATTATCGGCAGGATACGCATGGTATGCTCCTTGCTGGCTTTTAAGCTAAGTGTAGAGTCCGGCAGGGCAAAGGCGGCAAGATTTTTCTATGAAGCGAGCCCGGTAGCAGAATTGCTGCCGGGCTCTTGCAGGATCAGATAAACAGTACGCCAACCAGAGTAATGACGCTGAGGATCGCCGCCAGACCGTAGAAGACCCATTTGCCGTTTGGCACATGGATTTTCAGGTCGTGCATGGCGTGGTGAATACGATGCAGCCCACACCACAGCGGCAGGACAATCATCAGAAAGATGAACGCGCGGCCGATAAAGCTTTGGGCAAAGGCCAGCACGCGCTCATAGCTGAAGGCGTCGGCGGGGGCGAGCCCCAGCGGCAGCAAAATGCCCACCAGCAGCACCATCACCGGCGCGACAATCGCGCCCCACATGCCGCCAGCGCCAAACAGCCCCCAGAAAACGGGTTCATCGGAACGTTTCGGATTGGGATTAATCATCTCAGCCTCCTTACCAGAACAGGGCGACAAACAGGATCACCACGGTGACCACCGCCGTCACCACCCAGAGACCTTTAATCACCGGCTCTGGCCCCATTTTTTCGCCTTTGATGATGACGTTGGCGGCTTTCGGCGCCAGCTCGAACCAGGTTTTGGTGTGCAGCAGCGCCGCCGCCAGGGTGATCAGATTGAGGATCACCACCACTGGATTTTGCAGGAATCCGATATATCCCGCCCAGCTTTCGGCGCCGTGCTTGAGGGCAAACAGCCCGTAAATCAGCACAATGCTAAACCAGACCGTCGGTACCGCCGTGCCTTCCCGCACCATGTAGAAGCGATAAAACGGCAGCTTTTTCCACCAGGTGGAGGTCATCGGCCGCACGTAGGGTTTGCGTTTCGTCGTCATAATGCACTCCTTAGCGTGGTTTCAGGGTGGCGATAAGAAAGTCTTTCGAACTTTCCACCTTGCCCTGCTGGATCGCGGCCGCCGGGTCGACGTGCTTCGGACACACTTCCGAGCAGTAGCCCACGAAAGTACAGGTCCAGACGCCGTTCTGGCCGTTAAGCTGCGCCATGCGTTCCTTTTTGCCGTGGTCGCGGCTGTCTTCGTTATAGCGGTGGGCGAGGGTGATCGCCGCCGGGCCGATAAACTCCGGATTCAGGCCGAACTGCGGACAGGCGGCATAGCACAGTCCGCAGTTGATACAGCCGGAGAACTGATGGTATTTGGCCATCTGGGCCGGCGTCTGCTTGTTTGGTCCCTGGTCCGGGGTGCGGTTATTGCCGATGATGTACGGCTTAATGGCCTCCAGACTTTCGATAAAGTGGGTCATATCCACCACCAGATCGCGCTCGATCGGGAAGTTGGCCAGCGCTTCAACCTTGATGCCTTTGGTGTAATCCCGCAGGAAGGTTTTACAGGCCAGCTTCGGTACCTTATTGACCATCATGCCGCAGGAGCCGCAGATCGCCATCCGGCAGGACCAGCGGTAGCTCAGGTCGGGCGCCAGGTTGTCTTTAATGTAGCCCAGCGCGTCCAGCAGCGAGGTCTGCTCATCGTAAGGCACGTCATAGAACGCGCTGTGCGGTGCCGTGTCGACCTCCGGGTTGTAACGCACCACTTCGACTTTCAGGTTTTTCATCTCAGCCATGGGTGGTCTCCTTCTTCTCAGCCGCTTCCGCCTCAGCGCCATAAACACGTTTCGCCGGCGGCAGCGTGGTGATCTTCACATCGCCATATTCCAGGCGGGTGGTGCCATCAGCCTCGCGGAAGGCGAGCGTATGTTTGAGGAAGTTGACGTCGTCGCGTTCGGTACAGCCTTCATCCAGACGCTGGTGCGCACCGCGCGATTCTTTACGGGCGATGGCCGAGTGCGCCATACATTCGGCAACGTTTAAACCGTGTCCCAGCTCAATGGTGTAAAGCAGATCGGTGTTGAATACGCTGGAGTTGTCGGTAATGCGCACGCGCTTAAAGCGCTCCTGCAGCTCAGCCAGCTTGTCGATAGTTTTCTGCATCAGCTCTGGCGTCCGGTAGATGCCGCAGCCTTCCTCCATCGAGAGCCCCATTTCGTCGCGGATTTTCGCCCAGTTTTCGTTACCCTCCTGGTTGACGAGATCTTTCAGACGACGCTCCACATCGGCAGCCTGCGCATCGAGGGCGGAGCCGTTCATTTCGCCCGCTTGTGCGGCGCGCCGCATGGCCTGTTCCCCGGCCAGGCGGCCGAAGACCACCAGCTCGGCCAGCGAGTTGGAGCCCAGGCGGTTGGCGCCGTGCAGACCAACGGACGAGCATTCGCCCACGGCAAACAGCCCTTTGATGCGGGTTTCGCACTGTTGATCGGTTTCGATGCCGCCCATGGTGTAGTGCGCGGTCGGGCGTACCGGAATCGGTTCTTTCACCGGGTCGACGCCGACGTAGGCTTTCGCCAGCTCACAGATAAACGGCAGGCGCTCCAGCAGCTTTTTCTCGCCGAGGTGGCGCAGATCGAGGTAGACCACGTCGCCGCGCGGCGTGGGAATGGTGTTCCCTTTCCGCCATTCGTGCCAGAAGGCCTGGGACACTTTGTCGCGCGGGCCCAGCTCCATATATTTGTTCTTCGGTTCGCCGAGCGGGGTTTCCGGGCCCATGCCGTAATCCTGCAGATAGCGATAGCCGTTTTTGTTGACCAGAATCCCGCCTTCACCGCGGCAGCCTTCGGTCATCAGGATCCCGGAACCCGGCAGACCGGTCGGGTGATACTGAACGAACTCCATATCGCGCAGCGGCACGCCGTGGCCCAGCGCCATACCCATCCCGTCACCGGTAACGATGCCGCCGTTGGTGTTGTAGCGATAGACGCGTCCGGCGCCGCCGGTGGCCAGCACCACCGCGTTGGCGCGGATCTGCACCAGCGTGCCTTCCATCATATTCATCGCCACCAGGCCGCGGGCCTGGCCGTCATCGACCAGCAGATCAAGGACGAAATGTTCATCAAAGCGTTGAATTTGGGGAAACTGAAGGGAGGTCTGGAAGAGGGTATGCAGCATGTGGAAGCCGGTTTTATCGGCGGCAAACCAGGTACGTTCGATCTTCATGCCACCGAAGCGCCGGACGTTAACGCTGCCGTCAGGGCGGCGGCTCCACGGGCATCCCCACTGTTCCAGTTGGGTCATTTCCGTCGGGCAGTGGTGAACGAAATAGTCGACGACATCCTGCTCGCACAGCCAGTCGCCTCCGGCGACGGTGTCGTGAAAATGGTACTCAAAGCTATCGTGATCCTGGGCAACGGCTGCGGACCCCCCTTCTGCAGCGACCGTATGGCTGCGCATCGGATAGACTTTAGAAATCAGGGCGATTTTGGCATTGGGGTTGGCCTGGGCGGCGGCGATAGCGGCGCGAAGGCCTGCCCCGCCGGCGCCAATTACGGCGAGATCGGCTTGAAAAGTGTGCACGACATTCCTCCAGTTTTAGTGTATTTCGCCGCCGGGCTGGCGAAAAAGTATCACTGCTCCTTTATAGGTACAGGAGTATAGCCGTAGGGTCAGTATGGAAAATTGACGTGTTCGATTTTTTTATCGATATGTGCGGTTATTTATCAGTGATATTTATGCATTTAGGTTAACGATAGATTAATGGCATGTAATCTGCCGGGGATTGCACAAAATTTGTTTCACTCGCCGGTTGCGAGTAGACTTCGTGCCCTTGTTTGCAATCGGAGAAAGTACCATGAGCGAGACGGCAACCTGGCAGCCGAGCGCACCCATTCCCAATCTGTTGAAACGCGCGGCGGTGATGGCGGAAATCCGCCGGTTCTTTACCGATCGCGGCGTGCTGGAGGTGGAGACGCCTTGCATGAGTCAGGCGACGGTAACGGATATCCATTTGTTCCCGTTTGAAACCCGTTTCGTCGGCCCGGGCCACTCACAGGGACTCAATCTGTACCTGATGACCAGTCCGGAATACCATATGAAGCGCCTGCTGGCGGCGGGCTGCGGCCCGGTTTTCCAGCTTTGCCGCAGCTTCCGTAATGAAGAGATGGGGCGGCATCACAATCCGGAATTCACCATGCTGGAGTGGTATCGTCCGTGCTATGACATGTATCGTCTGATCAACGAGGTGGACGATCTGCTGCAGCAGGTGCTGGAGTGCCAGCCGGCGGAAAGCCTCTCCTATCAGCAGGCGTTCCAGCGTCATCTGGATATTGACCCGCTCTCTGCCGATAAAGCGCAGCTGCGCGAAGTCGCGGCGAAGCTGGATCTGAGCAATATCGCCGATACTGAAGAAGATCGCGACACGCTGCTGCAACTGCTGTTCACCATGGGCGTGGAGCCGCACATCGGCAAAGATCGGCCGACGTTCATTTATCATTTCCCGGCGACTCAGGCCTCTTTAGCGCAGATCAGCCCGGAAGATCATCGGGTCGCTGAGCGCTTCGAGGTCTATTACAAAGGAATTGAGCTGGCGAATGGTTTCCACGAGCTGACCGACGCCCATGAGCAGCGCCTGCGCTTTGAGCAGGACAATCGCAAGCGGGCCGCGCGCGGCCTCCCGCAGCAGCCCATCGATAACAACCTGCTGGCGGCGCTGGAGGCAGGTCTGCCGGACTGCTCCGGCGTGGCATTGGGCGTTGATCGCGTGGTGATGCTGGCGCTGGGCGCTGAAAGCATCGGCGAAGTGATCGCCTTTACGGTCGACCGCGCCTGATGGCGCTGTCACCTCCTGCCGCCAGTGGGCGGGGGAGGTGACAGGTCTGCCCTGATTCCCCCTCCCTCATGCTATCCCGGCTTTCGCCCGAATATCCACAATCTCCTTCGGTGCTCTTGCTACTATCCGCGCTCGTTTTATGAGGCCAGTCGACGCTGCTGGCGACCGGCGTGGTGCTACTGGTGGTGACTTTCGCCAATATCTTCACCATTATTCAGCCGGTCATCGACAGCGGGGACTGGAACAGCACGCTGTGGATGGTCGGCGGGCCGATCTTCTTCTCGCTGCTGGCGTTGGCCATTTACGAAAGCTACCGTCGGCGCCTGGCGTCCGGTGTGCTGGTAATGGAGAGCTAGAAAGCCTGCCCGGCGCCGCCGCCGGGCAGGGTATGGCCTACAGGCTGCCAGCCGTACGTCGGCTGGTTTTCCCGGCCGAGGTCATGGTTTTACTGCTTTGCCTGCCGTCGATACTTTCCAGCCGCATCTGGAACGGAGGGAACGGCATATCAATGCCATGCTCGCGGAAGCCCGCCAGGATCAGCTGATGCATCTCATGGCGTAGCGGCATGCGGTGCCCCATCTCGGCGGCAAAAATACGCAGCTCGAAAATCTGGATCCCCTGCTGCAGGTCGACGAGAAACGCCTCCGGCGCCGGGGTATCGATGACCAGCGAACAGCGATGCGCCGCGGCGATGAGGATCTTGGTCACCTCGTCGGTATCGGCGTCCACAGGCGCCGGCACCGTCAACACCACGCGGGTGACCGAGTCCGACAGCGACCAGTTGATAAACTGTTCGGTGATGAACGCCTTGTTCGGCACGATAATCTCTTTCCGGTCCCAGTCGCTGATGGTGGTGGCGCGGGTATTGATGCGGGTGACGCTGCCCGTCAGGTCGCGGATGGTGACCGTATCGCCGATGCGGATCGGTTTTTCAAACAGGATAATCAGGCCGGAGATAAAGTTAGCGAAGATCTCCTGCAGGCCAAACCCGAGACCCACACCCAGCGCGGCGACCAGCCACTGCAGCTTCGACCACTCAATGCCGATCATCGAGAAGCCCACCAGCCCACCGATCAGCATCAGCAAATACTTGGTGATGGTGGTGATGGCGTAGCCGGTGCCGGGCGTTAAATCGAGGTGCTGGAGGATCGCCAGCTCCAGCAGCGCCGGCAGGTTGCGCACCAGCTGAGTGGTGATGATCAGCACCAGAATGGCAATCAGCACCGCGCCAAGGGTGATGGGCTCGAGGCTTTCCACTCCTTGTACCGTTGAGGTAACGTCCCACAGCGAGATATTCTCAAGGAAGCCAAACGCCGAGTGAATTTCCGACCACAGCACGATGACCGACAGCAGCGCGATCAGCATCAGCAGGGAACGCACAAGGCGCAGCGACTGGGTACTGATGGCATCGAGATCGACCTCGCTGACCTCCGTCTCCACCGACCCTTCCGGGCTGCTGACGTGAACAGGCTCATCTTCGCCGCGGGCGCGCTGGGCGAGAATTTCCGCGCGACGATGGCGGGCCCGGTCGAAGGCCAGCCGGCGGCGCTGGATCAGCATCCAGCGGCGGATGATGTGATAGACCACCAGCAGCAGGAACCAGATGGCGACGGAAGTTTCCAGACGCGCCAGCAGCGCCTGGGCGGTGGCGAGATAACCGACGGCCGCCGCCAGCATGGCCACCAGCGGCGCGCCAAGCATCAGGTTCCACAGCAGGCGGTTCACCATATTGTCGCCATTCCCCTCTTTATCCAGATAGAGCGGGATACCGGCGTGCTTAAGACTCAGAGTGACCACCGCCAGCGCGCCGCAGATCAGCAGGAAGCACAGGCGGCCCAGCGAAGCGGAGAACTCGCGGTCGTTAAGATTATCGAACATGATCAGCGCCATAATCAGCGGCACAATCAGCCCGATGCTCATCAGGTAGTAGCGCATCGCTTTCGCCACTCGGCTACGCGGCCAGCCGAAGTGGGCGATAAACAGTCCGTTTGGCCGGGCGAAGGTGGCGCAGATCATCACCACCCACAACAGAGGCACCGTCGCGGTGACCCCATCGCCAATCGCCACCGCCAGCGGGAATGGCCAGGCGGACTGCAGACCATAGCCGAGCGTCATCCATAGCACCGGCAGCGGCGAAGCCACCAGTATCGACCAGAAGACCGTACGCAGCGTCAGCCAGAAGTGATCCTGGGTGACTTTCCCCACCCGAGCGCTGGAGCGCTCAAGGAAGCGGGTGAAATGGCGCCGCGAGCTGATGCTGAAGCCAACCAGCAGCAGGGCGGCAAACAGCGGTAGCAGGGTCTCTTTGCTGGTGAGCATCATCGCGCTGGCTTTACCCAGTTCGCTGATGGTATCCAGGGAGATCAGGCGCCGCAGATCCTGGACGATTTCCAGCGGCCAGGAGAAGCCGATGGGGCTGACGTCCGAAGTCCAGAACAGATAGCGGTGGGTGGCTTCGTTGATCTCCTTCAGCGCGTCTTCCAGCTGGCCGTTGGCGACCTTCAGCTTAGTGAGCTCCAGCATCAGGGTATCGCCGCCGCGCAGCAGCGAGTTCAACAGCTCGTTCTGCGTGCGCAGCTGCGCCTGCAGGATCTTGTTCTGCTCGCTGGTCAGCGGTTCGCCGTCGGCCTGGCGGATCTGCCGCAGCTGCGGCTGCTTACTGAGTAAATCCTCAAAGCGCAGACGCTGCACGCGCAGCTGCGCCATCTCCGTATCCAGCTGCTGCGGGCGAGGGCGCTCCGGCAGCCGCGCCACCTGGGCGCGCAGGGCTTCGCCCAGCAGATTAGAGGAGCCCAGCCACTGCGACTGCTCGCGCAGGGTGTTTAACGCCTGGCGCACCTGCAGCGTTTGATTCGTCGCCTGCCGCTGCTGGGACGCCACCAGATCCATACGCTGCGCCTGCTGGTTCAGCGCCTGGGAGAGTTCGCGGTTGACTTTAAACTGGGCGGTGATGTCCGGCGGCAGGTTTTCACTGTTCTCCGCCAGCAGTTCGGTACTCTCCAGTGCTTTTTCCGCCTCACGCTGGCGCTGGTTGTTCTGCAGATTACGCAGCGCCTGCAGATAGGCATCCAGCTGCTCGCTCTGCTTTTGCGCCAGTTCAGAACGGGCGCGCGACAGCTCCTGGCGGTTATTGGCGGAGAGCTGGGCGAGGTCGAGTTCATCCACCAGCGCCTTCAGGCGCGCCGATTCCGCCTGCAGGGCAAGATTTTGCGCCTGGGCGAGAGCATTGTTGCCGGTTTGCGTGCCGATGCGGCGCTCAACCTCATTGAGCTGACGCCGGGCGTCGGTTTGCTGCTGCGGCAGCTGGTTCAGGGAGTCGGCGATTTCACGCGCGCGATCCTGCTCCTGTTGCGCCTGACGGCTTGACTCCAGCAGCTGGCTGCTGACCTGGAGGATCTCCTGGTTCAGCGCATCGGCGGTCAGGCCGACTGGCACCTGGCGCGGCTCTTCGCTCAGATTGTTGAGCTGGGCGCGCAGGCTTTGAAACAGTTTGGGGAAATTGTCGATAACGTCCTGATACTGACGGGCGCGCTCGAGAGACGATTTTCGCTCCTCAAGCGCGTTCAGGGCGGACTGCAGAACTTCAACGGTTTCAGGCTGGGCGGGCTTTGCCGCCTTCGCCTGTTCCAGTTCCTGGGTTATCTGTTTAGCATCCGGGGCTGTCGCAGCGTACGCCCCGAAACTGAGGCTCAAGGCCAACAGGAAAGTGTATATCAGGCGCACGGCATAACCCTTTTGCTGAAGAATTAACCTTGGTCTTGTTTATCGTCAACCAGCGGGCTGGCGCGATGTTCGGCGCGGATCTCTTCTTCCGGTAACGGCGCCGGTTCAGCGGCGGTGGTTGCTTCCACCGTTGTCGCCAGCGGTTGGCCGATTTTAGTCACGGACAGGCTTTGCAGCGTGTCGACCAGCTTCACCTGGCCCGGGGCAAACAGGTTGATCACGGTGGAGCCCAGTTTGAAGCGGCCCATCTCCTGGCCTTTCAGCAGGGCGACGGAGCCTTCGCTGTCGCCAGCGGGCCAGGTCCAGCGTTTAATAATGCCTTCGCGCGGCGGGGTTACGGTGCCGGACCACACGGTCTCGATGCTGCCGACGATAGTCGCGCCCACCAGAATTTGCGCCATCGGGCCAAACTCAGTATCAAACAGGCAGATGACGCGCTCGTTACGGGCGAACAGGTTCGGCACGTTCTGCGCCGTCAGATGGTTAACGGAGAACAGGTCGCCAGGAACGTAGATCATTTCGCGCAGGATGCCGTTGCACGGCATGTGCACGCGGTGATAGTCGCGCGGCGACAGATAGGTGGTGGCGAAGCTGCCGTTACGGAACAGGTCGGCCATCTGATAGTTGCCGGCCAGCAGGGCTTCCAGGCTGTAGTTGTGGCCCTTGGCCTGCAGAATTTTGTCGTCTTCAATCGCGCCAAGCTGGCTGATTACGCCGTCGGCCGGCATCACCAGCACGTTAGGATCGGTATTCAGCGGGCGAACGTCGTCGCGCAGCGGGCGTACAAAGAAATCGTTGAAGGTGCGATAGGCCGCGGTATCCGGCTTCTGCGCCTCTTTCATATCGACCTTGTAGTATTTCACGAACAGATCGATGACCAGCTTCGTCAGCCAACCTGCGCGTTTGCTCGCACCCCAGCCTGCGAGGCGGGTGAGCCACAGTTTAGGCAGAATGTATTGCAGTGAAAGTTTAAGATCGTTTAACAAAGTAGCCTCCAGGCCATGATATGTCGTTCCTGACCCCGCCCGCGGGCGGGGACCTGAAAAAAGGGGGACGATTCTATACGTAAAACTCGCTAAATGGCATCCGCGTAAGCTGCGTCATCACCGCTGCCCGGCAGCGCCTGACGTGACACTCAGCTTAATGGTCAGTCATCGGACGAGGAAAAGTTTTTACGCGTTTTTACCTGTACCTGCGCCATGCTTTCCAGGATGCGGTGGTAGTTCTCGAAACGGCTCTCGGCGATCTTGCCGTTCTCTACCGCTTCACGAAGCGCACAGCCAGGATCGGTATCGTGTTTACAGTCGCGATATTTGCAACGGCCTAAATAATCATGGAATTCGACAAAGCCGTTGGTGATTTGTTCCGCTTCCAGATGCCACAGGCCGAACTCACGTACTCCCGGTGAATCAATCACATCACCGCCGTGCGGGAAGTGGTAGAGGCGCGCCGCGGTGGTGGTGTGCTGGCCTAAGCCGGAAACGTCCGAGACATCATTAGTGAGGATCTGATCCTCATTCAGCCCCAGCAGGGCGTTCAGCAGGCTCGATTTACCCACCCCGGACTGCCCGGCAAAGATGCTGATGCGGTCGGTCAGGGCCGCTTCCAGCGGCTTGAGGCCGTCCTGAGTACGGCTGGAGACCAGCAGCACGCGGTAACCGATGTGGCGGTAGATGTCCATTTGTTCATTGACGAAGCGCAGGCCATCGTCATCCAGCAGATCGATTTTGTTCAGGACGATTAACGGCTCGATATCCTGCGCCTCGCAGGCCACCAGATAGCGATCGATAATATTCAGCGATAGCTCAGGCAGGATCGCGGAAACCACCACGATCTGGTCGATATTGGCGGCGATAGGCTTCACGCCGTCGTAAAAATCCGGACGCGTCAGGACGGAGGCGCGATCGTGAACCGCTTCGACGATCCCTTTGACGCTTACGCCGTCGGCAGCGTCTTTACCCGGCCGCCAGACCACGCGGTCGCCGGTGACCAGCGAACGGATCGTCCGGCGGATATTGCAGCGATGCACGCTGCCGTCAGCGGATTCGACGTCGGCATGCATGCCAAAGCGACTAATGACAATGCCTTCCGACGGGTCGCCAAACAGGTTGTCATCGTAGTCGGCCTTCTCCGCAGTGGTTTTCAGACGGCGCTGGTGGTTGGCTTTGACGCGGCGCTGCTGGCCTTTGGAGAGTTTATTTTTACTCAATCGAACTGGCTCCTGGTCGCCCTGATGGGGCAAAACCTCTATGATACACGCTATTTTAGATGAATATAGTCACGCAAGAAGGGTGGAAAATAGCATGAGTGCAAATGAAAACAACCTCATTTGGATCGATCTTGAGATGACAGGGCTGGATCCGGAGCGCGATCGCATTATCGAAATCGCCACCCTGGTGACCGATGCCAACCTGAACATTCTGGCCGAGGGGCCGACCATCGCGGTGCATCAATCAGATGCCCAGCTGGCGCTGATGGACGAGTGGAATGTGCGGACGCATACCGGCAGCGGGCTGGTGGATCGCGTGAAGGCCAGCGCCGTCAGCGAGCACGACGCCGAACTGGCGACCATTGAGTTTCTTAAGCAGTGGGTGCCGGCGGGCAAGTCGCCGATCTGTGGCAACAGCATCGGCCAGGATCGTCGCTTCCTGTTTAAGTACATGCCGCAACTGGAAGCCTATTTCCACTATCGCTATCTGGACGTTAGCACGCTGAAAGAGCTGGCGCGTCGCTGGAAGCCGGAAATTCTCGACGGCTTTAAAAAGCAGGGTACCCATCAGGCAATGGACGATATCCGCGAGTCAGTCGCCGAGCTGGCTTACTACCGCGAGCATTTCATTAAGCTGTAAACCGCGACCGGGCCCTGTGCGCGGCCCGGTACACCTTTCTGCGTTATTTAAACCACTTCTGCTGCATCTGCTGGAAGTCAGGTGTCGCCATGACCGCGGTCAGGGCATCGTTGATCGCATTCAGCAGCTCCGGATCGTCTTTGCGCACCGCAATCGCATACTGCTTACCGTAATAAGCCGGGTCGGTGGCACGTTCATCCATGATGGCGTAGTCAGGGTTCTCCTGCTGCCAGGCGTCGAGGGTGGCGAAGTCGCCCATGACGCCGGTTATTTGCCCGGCCTTCAGCGCGGCCAGGGCGCTGGCGACGTCGTCGTAAGGAACAGCCTGTACGGCTTTCTGTTTATCACGCAGATAGTGTTGATGCAGTGTGCCTTTCACCACGCCGACTTTTTTGGCTTTCAGGTCGGCAAAGGTATGGGCGACATCTTTGTTGACGATCACCACCCCGGAGAGCGCCTGGCGATAGGGACGGCTGAAGGCGACCTGCTTCTCACGCATCGGGATCACTTCCATGCCGGCAATCACCGCGTCAAATTTCTTGAAGCGTAAAGCCGGGATCAGCGTATCGAAACGCTGCGCCGTGAACTGGCACTGCGCCTGCATCTGCTGGCACAGGGCCTGGGCAAGATCGATATCGAAGCCGACAGGCTGATTTTTGCCGTTGGCGGTGACAAACGGCGGATTGGCCGTGCTGGTGCCAAAATGGAGCGTCTCGGCTGACGCGGTTCCGATGGCCAGCGTGCTCAGCAGCAGGACGGTGAGGACTTTTCTCATGCTAATTCCCTGTTTGGCGGCGTGGTGGCCTCGTTTTACGTCGCGCCACCGCTGTATGATGCGAGCGATTTTGCGTCATTCAGGCGGGCGGAAAAAGCGATTTTGCCCGAAATGACGCTTATTTATACAATTCAGCGGCGTAGGTGGCGAGAAAATATCCATTTAAACAAAAAACGCAAAAAAGTGATGAACAGGGGGTTGCAGGGGCATCGAATTCTCGTATAATGCGCCTCCCGTAACGACGCAGAAATGCAAATTACGACGCCATCGAAATATGGCAAAAAATGCAGTAACGCGGGAATAGCTCAGTTGGTAGAGCACGACCTTGCCAAGGTCGGGGTCGCGAGTT
>NZ_JBEAJG010000014.1:0-34254 GCF_040065235.1 Klebsiella sp. GB_Kp047
CGGGCGACAACATCAAAATGGTTGTTACCCTGATCCACCCGATCGCGATGGACGATGGTCTGCGTTTCGCAATCCGTGAAGGCGGTCGTACCGTTGGCGCGGGCGTGGTTGCTAAAGTTCTCGGCTAATCGCTGATAACATTTGACGCAATGCGCAATAAAAGGGCATCATTTGATGCCCTTTTTGCACGCTTTCACACCAGAACCTGGCTCATCAGTGATTTTATTTGTCATAATCATTGCTGAGACAGGCTCTGAAGAGGGCGTTTATACACCAAACCATTCGAGCGATAGTGCGACGGCAATCAGCATCCTCCTTTGCGTTAGCAGGGCAGGGGCGACAGAGCCGTCAGCGTTGAAGCAATTTGAATAGTTAAGTGTATAATCCGAAACTTAATTTCGGTTTGGATCGCCTCGCCCCCGCGGGGTGAAATTGTTTGTAGAATACTTCTGACAGGTTGGTTTATGAGTGCGAATACCGAAGCTCAAGGGAGCGGGCGCGGCCTGGAAGCGATGAAGTGGATTATCGTTGCCGTGCTGCTGATCGTGGCGATCGTGGGCAACTTCCTTTATCGCGACATTATGCTGGCGGTGCGTGCGCTGGCCGTGGTTATTCTTATTGCTGCTGCCGGTGGCGTCGCGCTGTTGACGACGAAAGGTAAGGCGACCGTTGCTTTTGCTCGCGAAGCGAGAACCGAAGTTCGTAAAGTGATTTGGCCGACTCGCCAGGAAACGCTGCATACTACGCTGATTGTTGCTGCTGTGACTGCAGTAATGTCACTGATCCTGTGGGGACTGGATGGTATTCTGGTTCGCCTGGTCTCCTTTATCACTGGCCTGAGGTTCTGAGATGTCTGAAGCTCCTAAAAAGCGCTGGTACGTCGTTCAGGCGTTTTCCGGTTTTGAAGGTCGCGTAGCCACGTCGCTGCGTGAACATATCAAATTACACAACATGGAAGAGTTATTTGGCGAAGTCATGGTCCCGACCGAAGAAGTGGTTGAGATCCGTGGCGGCCAGCGTCGCAAAAGCGAACGTAAATTCTTCCCAGGCTACGTTCTGGTCCAGATGGTCATGAACGACGCAAGCTGGCACCTGGTGCGCAGCGTGCCGCGCGTGATGGGCTTCATCGGCGGTACCTCTGACCGTCCGGCGCCGATCAGCGACAAAGAAGTCGACGCCATCATGAATCGTCTGCAGCAGGTTGGCGATAAGCCGCGTCCGAAAACGCTGTTTGAACCGGGCGAAATGGTTCGCGTTAACGACGGTCCGTTCGCTGACTTTAACGGTGTGGTTGAAGAAGTGGACTATGAGAAGTCCCGCCTGAAAGTTTCCGTTTCTATCTTCGGTCGTGCGACTCCGGTAGAACTGGACTTCAGCCAGGTTGAGAAGGCGTAAGCCGGCGATCAAAAAAGCAGCGATTTAATCGTTGCATAGGGCGCGAAATTGGCATACAATTTCGCGCCTTTTGTTTTTATGGGCCCGGCCCGTAAAACGATGTTTAATCACGGGGAGCTTCTCTGAAGCGTTAATACCCAATTTGAGGATTTAAGAATGGCTAAGAAAGTCCAAGCCTACGTCAAGCTGCAGGTTGCAGCTGGTATGGCGAACCCGAGCCCGCCGGTCGGCCCAGCACTGGGTCAGCAGGGCGTGAACATCATGGAATTCTGCAAAGCGTTCAACGCCAAAACTGATTCCCTGGAGAAAGGTCTGCCGATCCCGGTTGTTATCACCGTTTACGCTGACCGTTCCTTTACCTTTGTTACCAAGACTCCGCCGGCTGCTGTTCTGCTGAAGAAAGCTGCAGGCATCAAGTCTGGTTCCGGTAAGCCGAACAAAGATAAAGTGGGTAAAATCTCCCGCGCTCAGCTGCAGGAAATCGCGCAGACCAAAGCTGCCGACATGACTGGTGCCGACATTGAAGCGATGACTCGCTCCATCGAAGGTACTGCACGTTCCATGGGCCTGGTAGTGGAGGACTAAGAAATGGCTAAACTGACCAAGCGCATGCGCGTGATCCGTGAGAAAGTTGATGCAACTAAACAGTACGACATCAACGAAGCCATCGCTCTGCTGAAAGAGCTGGCCACCGCTAAATTTACCGAAAGCGTAGACGTTGCCGTTAACCTCGGCATCGACGCTCGTAAATCTGACCAGAACGTCCGTGGCGCAACTGTACTGCCGCACGGTACTGGCCGTTCCGTTCGCGTAGCCGTATTTACCCAAGGCGCAAACGCTGAAGCTGCTAAAGCTGCAGGCGCTGAGCTGGTAGGTATGGAAGATCTGGCTGAGCAGATCAAAAAAGGCGAAATGAACTTTGACGTTGTTATTGCTTCTCCAGATGCAATGCGCGTTGTTGGCCAGCTGGGCCAGGTTCTGGGTCCGCGTGGCCTGATGCCGAACCCGAAAGTGGGTACCGTAACTCCGAACGTTGCTGAAGCGGTTAAAAACGCGAAAGCAGGTCAGGTTCGTTACCGTAACGACAAAAACGGCATCATCCACACCACCATCGGTAAAGTGGACTTTGACGCTGACAAACTGAAAGAAAACCTGGAAGCTCTGCTGGTTGCGCTGAAAAAAGCAAAACCGACTCAGGCGAAAGGCGTGTACATCAAGAAAGTTAGCATCTCCACCACCATGGGTGCAGGTGTTGCAGTAGATCAGGCTGGCCTGAACGCTTCTGCAAACTAATGCCTTTACGTGGGCGGTGATTTTGTCTACAATCTTCGCCCACGTTTGCTAACTAAGGTTAGCAGGTAACCGAATTGTTCGTTGGAGTCTGGCCTATCCAGACCTCCGTCGAAGACCGCAGGTGTTTCGCAAGAAACTTAATGCCCTGCGTAGACGGTGACAGAACGCTAAGATTATTTTTGGATATTCTGGCTTGTTTCTGCTCACCGTATTTAGACGCTCTTTTCGTTGAATTGAGTGAAGTGAGTTCCAGAGCATAGGCTCTGGCAAACATCCAGGAGCAAAGCTAATGGCTTTAAATCTTCAAGACAAACAAGCGATTGTTGCTGAAGTCAGCGAAGTAGCCAAAGGCGCGCTGTCTGCAGTAGTTGCGGATTCCCGTGGCGTAACTGTAGATAAAATGACTGAACTGCGTAAAGCAGGTCGTGAAGCTGGCGTATACATGCGTGTTGTTCGTAACACCCTGCTGCGCCGCGTCGTAGAAGGTACTCAGTTCGAGTGCCTGAAAGACACGTTTGTTGGTCCGACCCTGATTGCATACTCTATGGAACACCCGGGCGCTGCTGCTCGTCTGTTCAAAGAGTTCGCGAAAGCGAATGCAAAATTTGAGGTCAAAGCCGCTGCCTTTGAAGGTGAGCTGATCCCGGCGTCGCAGATCGACCGCCTGGCAACTCTGCCGACCTACGAAGAAGCAATTGCACGCCTGATGGCAACCATGAAAGAAGCTTCGGCTGGCAAACTGGTTCGTACTCTGGCTGCTGTACGCGATGCGAAAGAAGCTGCTTAATCGCAGTTATCTTTTTAAAGCATTCGCTTACGTATAAACTTATTCTGATATTCAGGAACAATTTAAATGTCTATCACTAAAGATCAAATCATTGAAGCAGTATCCGCTATGTCCGTAATGGACGTTGTTGAGCTGATCTCTGCAATGGAAGAAAAATTCGGTGTTTCCGCTGCTGCTGCTGTAGCTGTAGCTGCTGGCCCGGTTGAAGCTGCTGAAGAAAAAACTGAATTCGACGTAATTCTGAAAGCTGCTGGCGCTAACAAAGTTGCTGTTATCAAAGCAGTACGTGGCGCGACTGGCCTGGGTCTGAAAGAAGCTAAAGACCTGGTAGAATCTGCTCCGGCTGCACTGAAAGAAGGCATCAGCAAAGACGACGCTGAAGCTCTGAAAAAATCTCTGGAAGAAGCTGGCGCTGAAGTTGAAGTTAAATAAGCCAACCCTTCCGGTTGCAGCCTGAGAAATCAGGCTGAGGCTGGTGACTTTTTGGTCACCAGCCTTTTTGCGCTGTAAGGCGCCAGTAGCGTTTCACGCTGTTTGACTACTGGTTTGCCTCTCAATGCTTGTTTCTATCGACGACTTAATATACTGCGACAGGTTAGGGTTCCTGGGCTGTGTAAATCGCAATGAAATGGTTTAAGCGTGATAGCAACAGGCATTGCGGAAAGTGTTCCATTTTCCGGTCAACAAAATAGTGTTGCATAAAAAACTGCCCTCTGCGGGCAGATGGGTCGACTTGTCAGCGAGCTGAGGAACCCTATGGTTTACTCCTATACCGAGAAAAAACGTATTCGTAAGGATTTTGGTAAACGTCCACAAGTTCTGGATGTGCCATATCTCCTTTCTATCCAGCTTGACTCGTTCCAGAAGTTTATCGAGCAAGATCCTGAAGGGCAGTATGGTCTGGAAGCTGCTTTCCGTTCCGTATTCCCAATTCAGAGCTACAGCGGTAATTCCGAGCTGCAATACGTCAGCTACCGTCTGGGCGAACCGGTTTTTGACGTTAAAGAATGTCAGATCCGTGGCGTGACTTACTCTGCACCGCTGCGCGTAAAACTGCGTCTGGTGATCTACGAGCGCGAAGCGCCGGAAGGCACCGTCAAAGACATTAAAGAACAAGAAGTCTACATGGGCGAAATCCCGCTCATGACCGACAACGGTACCTTTGTCATCAACGGTACCGAGCGTGTTATCGTTTCTCAGCTGCACCGTAGCCCGGGCGTCTTCTTTGACAGTGACAAAGGTAAGACTCACTCATCCGGTAAGGTTCTGTATAACGCACGCATCATCCCTTACCGTGGTTCCTGGCTGGACTTCGAATTCGACCCGAAAGACAACCTGTTCGTTCGTATCGACCGTCGTCGTAAGCTGCCGGCTACCATCATCCTGCGCGCGCTGAATTACACCACTGAGCAGATCCTTGACCTGTTCTTCGAAAAAGTGGTCTTTGAAATTCGCGACAACAAGCTGCAGATGGAGCTGATTCCGGAGCGTCTGCGCGGCGAAACCGCCTCCTTCGATATCGAAGCCAACGGCAAAGTGTACGTTGAGAAAGGCCGTCGCATCACGGCTCGTCATATCCGTCAGCTGGAAAAAGACGATATCAAGCATATCGAAGTGCCGGTTGAATATATCGCGGGCAAAGTGGCGGCTAAAGACTATATCGATGAAGCGACTGGCGAACTGATCTGCCCGGCGAACATGGAGCTGAGCCTGGATCTGCTGGCTAAGCTGAGCCAGTCTGGCCACAAGCGCATCGAAACGCTGTTCACTAACGATCTGGACCACGGTCCATACATCTCTGAAACGGTACGCGTCGACCCGACTAACGATCGTCTGAGCGCGCTGGTAGAAATCTACCGCATGATGCGCCCTGGCGAGCCGCCGACTCGTGAAGCCGCTGAAAGCCTGTTTGAGAACCTGTTCTTCTCCGAAGACCGCTACGATCTGTCCGCGGTTGGTCGTATGAAGTTCAACCGTTCTCTGCTGCGCGACGAAATCGAAGGTTCCGGTATCCTGAGCAAAGACGACATCATTGAAGTGATGAAGAAGCTCATCGATATCCGTAACGGTAAAGGCGAAGTGGACGATATCGACCACCTCGGTAACCGTCGTATCCGTTCCGTTGGCGAAATGGCGGAGAACCAGTTCCGCGTTGGCCTGGTACGTGTAGAGCGTGCGGTGAAAGAGCGTCTGTCTCTGGGCGATCTGGATACCCTGATGCCTCAGGATATGATCAACGCCAAGCCGATTTCCGCAGCAGTGAAAGAGTTCTTTGGTTCCAGCCAGCTGTCTCAGTTTATGGACCAGAACAACCCGCTGTCTGAGATCACGCACAAACGTCGTATCTCCGCACTCGGCCCAGGCGGTCTGACCCGTGAGCGCGCAGGCTTCGAAGTTCGAGACGTACACCCGACTCACTATGGTCGCGTATGTCCAATCGAAACGCCTGAAGGTCCGAACATCGGTCTGATCAACTCCCTGTCCGTGTACGCGCAGACCAACGAATATGGCTTCCTTGAGACGCCGTATCGTAAAGTGACCGACGGTGTGGTTACTGACGAAATTCACTACCTGTCTGCTATCGAAGAAGGCAACTACGTTATCGCTCAGGCGAACTCCAACCTGGATGAAAACGGCCACTTCGTAGAAGACCTGGTGACCTGCCGTAGCAAAGGCGAATCCAGCTTGTTCAGCCGTGACCAGGTTGACTACATGGACGTATCCACCCAGCAGGTGGTATCCGTCGGTGCGTCCCTGATCCCGTTCCTGGAACACGATGACGCCAACCGTGCATTGATGGGTGCAAACATGCAACGTCAGGCCGTTCCGACTCTGCGCGCTGATAAGCCGCTGGTTGGTACCGGTATGGAACGTGCTGTGGCCGTCGACTCCGGTGTTACTGCGGTGGCTAAACGTGGCGGTACTGTTCAGTACGTGGATGCCTCCCGTATCGTTATCAAAGTTAACGAAGACGAGATGTACCCGGGCGAAGCAGGTATCGACATCTATAACCTGACTAAGTACACCCGTTCTAACCAGAACACCTGCATCAACCAGATGCCTTGCGTGTCCCTGGGCGAACCTATTGAGCGCGGCGACGTGCTGGCCGACGGCCCGTCCACCGACCTCGGTGAGCTGGCGCTGGGTCAGAACATGCGCGTAGCGTTCATGCCGTGGAACGGCTACAACTTCGAAGACTCCATCCTCGTTTCCGAGCGTGTTGTCCAGGAAGACCGTTTCACCACTATCCACATTCAGGAACTGGCGTGCGTGTCCCGTGACACCAAGCTGGGGCCGGAAGAGATCACCGCTGACATCCCGAACGTGGGTGAAGCTGCGCTCTCCAAACTGGATGAGTCCGGTATCGTTTATATCGGTGCGGAAGTGACCGGCGGCGACATTCTGGTTGGTAAGGTTACGCCGAAAGGTGAAACCCAGCTGACGCCGGAAGAGAAACTGCTGCGTGCGATCTTCGGTGAGAAAGCGTCTGACGTTAAAGACTCCTCTCTGCGCGTACCGAACGGTGTCTCTGGTACCGTTATCGACGTTCAGGTCTTTACCCGTGACGGCGTAGAAAAAGACAAACGTGCGCTGGAAATCGAAGAGATGCAGCTGAAGCAGGCCAAAAAAGACCTGTCTGAAGAACTGCAGATCCTCGAAGCCGGTCTGTTCAGTCGTATCTACGCGGTGCTGGTCTCCGGTGGCGTTGAAGCTGAGAAGCTCGACAAACTGCCGCGCGATCGCTGGCTGGAACTGGGCCTGACCGACGAAGAGAAACAAAATCAGCTGGAACAGCTGGCTGAGCAGTACGACGAACTGAAACACGAGTTCGAGAAAAAACTCGAAGCGAAACGCCGCAAAATCACCCAAGGCGACGATCTGGCACCGGGCGTGCTGAAGATTGTTAAGGTATACCTGGCCGTTAAACGCCGTATCCAGCCTGGTGACAAGATGGCGGGTCGTCACGGTAACAAGGGTGTTATCTCTAAGATCAACCCGATCGAAGATATGCCGCACGATGCTAACGGTACGCCGGTAGATATCGTCCTCAACCCGCTGGGCGTACCGTCTCGTATGAACATCGGTCAGATCCTGGAAACTCACCTGGGTATGGCTGCGAAAGGCATCGGCGATAAGATCAACGCCATGCTGAAACAGCAGCAGGAAGTCGCGAAACTGCGCGAGTTCATCCAGCGTGCCTACGATCTGGGCGCTGACGTTCGTCAGAAAGTTGACCTGAATACCTTCAGCGATGAAGAAGTTCTGCGTCTGGCTGAAAACCTGCGTAAAGGTATGCCGATCGCAACGCCGGTGTTCGACGGTGCGAAAGAAGCGGAAATTAAAGCGCTGCTGCAGCTGGGCGACCTGCCGACTTCCGGTCAGATCACCCTGTTCGACGGCCGCACCGGTGAGCAGTTCGAGCGTCCGGTAACCGTGGGTTACATGTACATGCTGAAACTGAACCACCTGGTCGACGACAAAATGCACGCGCGTTCCACCGGTTCTTACAGCCTGGTTACTCAGCAGCCGCTGGGTGGTAAGGCGCAGTTCGGTGGTCAGCGCTTCGGTGAGATGGAAGTGTGGGCGCTGGAAGCATACGGCGCAGCTTACACCCTGCAGGAAATGCTCACCGTTAAGTCTGATGACGTGAACGGTCGTACTAAGATGTATAAAAACATCGTGGACGGCAATCACCAGATGGAACCGGGCATGCCGGAATCCTTCAACGTACTGTTGAAAGAAATTCGCTCGCTGGGCATCAACATCGAACTGGAAGACGAGTAATTCTCGCTCAAACAGGTCACTGCTGCCGGGTTAACGCCCGGCAGCGGAATGTGCTAACTCCGACGGGAGCAAATCCGTGAAAGACTTATTAAAGTTTCTGAAAGCGCAAACTAAAACCGAAGAGTTTGATGCGATCAAAATTGCTCTGGCTTCGCCAGACATGATCCGTTCATGGTCTTTCGGTGAAGTTAAAAAGCCGGAAACCATTAACTACCGTACGTTCAAACCTGAGCGTGACGGCCTTTTCTGCGCCCGTATCTTTGGGCCGGTAAAAGACTATGAGTGCCTGTGCGGTAAGTACAAGCGCCTGAAACACCGCGGTGTGATCTGTGAGAAGTGCGGCGTTGAAGTGACCCAGACTAAAGTGCGTCGTGAGCGCATGGGCCACATCGAGCTGGCATGTCCGACTGCGCACATCTGGTTCCTGAAATCTCTGCCGTCCCGTATCGGCCTGCTGCTGGATATGCCGCTGCGCGATATCGAACGTGTACTGTACTTTGAATCCTATGTGGTTATCGAAGGTGGCATGACCAACCTCGAACGCAACCAGATTCTGACGGAAGAACAGTACCTGGACGCGCTGGAAGAGTTCGGTGACGAATTCGACGCGAAGATGGGTGCGGAAGCGATCCAGGCGCTGCTGCGCAATATGGATCTGGAGCAGGAGTGCGAGCAGCTGCGTGAAGAGCTGAACGAAACCAACTCCGAAACCAAGCGTAAAAAGCTGACCAAGCGCATTAAGCTGCTGGAAGCTTTCGTACAGTCTGGCAACAAGCCGGAGTGGATGATCCTGACCGTTCTGCCGGTACTGCCGCCAGATCTGCGTCCGCTGGTTCCGCTGGATGGCGGTCGTTTCGCGACGTCTGACCTCAACGATCTGTATCGTCGCGTGATCAACCGTAACAACCGTCTGAAACGTCTGCTGGATCTGGCTGCGCCGGATATCATCGTACGCAACGAAAAACGTATGCTGCAGGAAGCGGTAGATGCCCTGCTGGACAACGGTCGTCGCGGTCGTGCGATCACCGGTTCTAACAAACGTCCTCTGAAATCTTTGGCCGATATGATCAAAGGTAAACAGGGTCGTTTCCGTCAGAACCTGCTCGGTAAGCGCGTTGACTACTCCGGTCGTTCTGTTATCACCGTAGGTCCATACCTGCGTCTGCATCAGTGCGGTCTGCCGAAGAAAATGGCGCTGGAGCTGTTCAAACCGTTCATCTACGGCAAGCTGGAACTGCGTGGCCTGGCCACCACCATCAAAGCCGCTAAGAAGATGGTTGAGCGCGAAGAAGCTGTCGTTTGGGATATCCTGGACGAAGTGATCCGCGAACACCCGGTTCTGCTGAACCGTGCGCCGACCCTGCACCGTCTGGGTATTCAGGCATTCGAACCGGTTCTGATCGAAGGTAAAGCCATCCAGCTGCACCCGCTGGTTTGTGCGGCATACAACGCCGACTTCGATGGTGACCAGATGGCTGTTCACGTACCGCTGACGCTGGAAGCCCAGCTGGAAGCGCGTGCGCTGATGATGTCTACCAACAACATCCTGTCCCCGGCGAACGGCGAACCAATCATCGTTCCGTCTCAGGACGTTGTACTGGGTCTGTACTACATGACCCGTGACAGTGTTAACGCCAAAGGCGAAGGCATGGTGCTGACTGGCCCGAAAGAAGCTGAGCGTATTTATCGCGCCGGCCTGGCCTCTCTGCATGCGCGCGTTAAAGTGCGTATCACTGAATACGAAAAAGACGACAATGGTGAGTTTGTCGCGAAAACCAGCCTGAAAGACACGACCATTGGCCGTGCCATTCTGTGGATGATCGTACCGAAAGGTCTGCCGTTCTCTATCGTGAACCAGGCGCTCGGTAAGAAAGCGATCTCCAAGATGCTGAACACCTGTTACCGTATTCTGGGCCTGAAACCGACCGTTATTTTCGCGGACCAGACGATGTACACCGGCTTTGCTTACGCAGCGCGTTCAGGTGCATCCGTTGGTATCGATGACATGGTCATCCCGGAGAAAAAATACGAAATCATCAGCGAAGCGGAAGCGGAAGTTGCTGAGATTCAGGAACAGTTCCAGTCCGGTCTGGTGACCGCGGGCGAACGCTACAACAAAGTTATCGATATCTGGGCTGCGGCGAACGATCGTGTATCCAAAGCGATGATGGATAACCTGCAAACCGAAACCGTGATTAACCGTGACGGTCAGGAAGAGCAGCAGGTTTCCTTCAACAGCATCTACATGATGGCCGACTCCGGTGCGCGTGGTTCTGCTGCACAGATTCGTCAGCTGGCCGGTATGCGTGGTCTGATGGCGAAGCCGGATGGCTCCATCATCGAAACGCCGATCACCGCGAACTTCCGTGAAGGTCTGAACGTACTCCAGTACTTCATCTCCACGCACGGTGCGCGTAAAGGTCTGGCGGATACCGCACTGAAAACAGCGAACTCCGGTTACCTGACTCGTCGTCTGGTCGACGTTGCCCAGGACCTGGTCGTCACTGAAGACGACTGCGGCACCCTGGAAGGCATCACCATGACGCCGGTTATCGAAGGTGGCGACGTTAAAGAGCCGCTGCGCGATCGCGTACTGGGTCGTGTGACTGCGGAAGACGTGCTGAAGCCGGGTACCGCGGATATTCTGGTTCCACGCAACACGCTGCTGCACGAGCACTGGTGTGACCTGCTGGAAGCGAACTCCGTTGACTCCGTCAAAGTGCGTTCCGTTGTATCCTGTGACACCGACTTTGGTGTATGTGCGCACTGCTATGGTCGTGACCTGGCGCGTGGCCACATCATCAACAAAGGTGAGGCTATCGGCGTTATCGCGGCACAGTCCATCGGTGAGCCGGGTACACAGCTGACGATGCGTACGTTCCACATCGGTGGTGCGGCATCTCGTGCGGCTGCTGAATCCAGCATCCAGGTGAAAAACAAAGGTAGCATCAAGCTCAGCAACGCGAAGTCGGTTGTGAACTCCAGCGGTAAACTGGTTATCACTTCCCGTAACACCGAGCTGAAACTGATCGACGAATTCGGTCGTACCAAAGAGAGCTATAAAGTGCCTTACGGTGCGGTTATGGCGAAAGGCGACGGTGAGCAGGTTGCCGGCGGTGAAACCGTCGCAAACTGGGATCCGCACACCATGCCGGTTATCACCGAAGTGAGTGGTTTCATCCGCTTCACTGACATGATCGACGGCCAGACCATTACTCGTCAGACCGACGAGCTGACCGGTCTGTCTTCGCTGGTGGTTCTGGACTCTGCAGAACGTACCGCAGGTGGTAAAGATCTGCGTCCGGCGCTGAAAATCGTTGATGCTCAGGGCAACGACGTTCTGATCCCAGGTACCGATATGCCTGCTCAGTACTTCCTGCCGGGTAAAGCGATTGTTCAGCTGGAAGATGGCGTACAGATCAGCTCTGGTGACACCCTGGCGCGTATTCCGCAGGAATCCGGCGGTACCAAGGACATCACCGGTGGTCTGCCGCGCGTTGCGGACCTGTTCGAAGCACGTCGTCCGAAAGAGCCGGCAATCCTGGCTGAAATCAGCGGTATCATTTCCTTCGGTAAAGAAACCAAAGGGAAACGTCGCCTGGTTATCACCCCGGTAGACGGTAGCGAACCGTACGAAGAGATGATTCCGAAATGGCGTCAGCTCAACGTGTTCGAAGGTGAACGTGTAGAACGTGGTGACGTGGTTTCCGACGGTCCGGAAGCGCCGCACGACATTCTGCGTCTGCGTGGCGTACATGCTGTGACCCGTTACATTGTTAACGAAGTCCAGGACGTATACCGTCTGCAGGGCGTTAAGATTAACGATAAACACATCGAAGTTATCGTTCGTCAGATGCTGCGTAAAGCCACCATCGAAAGCGCAGGCAGCTCCGACTTCCTCGAAGGCGAGCAGGTGGAATACTCCCGCGTCAAGATCGCGAACCGCGAACTGGAAGCGAACGGCAAAGTGGGCGCAACGTTCTCCCGTGATCTGCTGGGTATCACCAAAGCGTCTCTGGCCACCGAGTCCTTCATCTCCGCGGCATCGTTCCAGGAGACCACTCGCGTGCTGACCGAAGCAGCCGTTGCGGGCAAACGCGACGAACTGCGCGGTCTGAAAGAGAACGTCATCGTGGGTCGTCTGATCCCGGCCGGTACCGGTTATGCGTACCACCAGGATCGTATGCGCCGTCGCGCTGCTGGCGAACTGCCGGCGGCACCGCAGGTGAGCGTGGAAGAAGCATCTGCCAACCTGGCAGAGCTGCTGAACGCAGGTCTGGGCGGTTCTGACAACGATTAATCGTTGATGCACTGCTGAAAAGCCGGTCAGGTTTCCTGACCGGCTTTTTTATTGCCTGTTCTCCGCAGCACCCGTCTTTAATTACATTTACGCCATATCCAGGCTGCAATTTTTTAGCAATTAATTCATACAAAATATCCATTAATCTATCACCTCAAAAAACCTTTCTTTATATATGGGTAAAACTTCTACTCATATCAAAAAATAATCAATTCAAAGAGGATATATTCAAAATACCTGATGAATCATGGGATTACTGCTGCTGCTTTATCTTCGGCGCGACGGCTCTGGAGAGGGATCGCTGCATCTCATGCTTCCCCCAACAAGGCGCAGAAATAACCCCGGCAGACAGGTATGGATCATTACTTTAAGTCTGAGCGGACAGGCTCTGGGGGCTGCATGGAATTCGCGATACAACTCATTATTATCTTAATTTGTCTGTTTTATGGTGCCCGAAAAGGCGGTATTGCGCTGGGGCTGCTGGGCGGCATCGGTTTGGTGATCCTCGTTTTTGTTTTTCATCTCGAGCCGGGCAAACCGCCGGTTGATGTGATGCTGGTGATCATTGCGGTGGTGGCGGCCTCGGCGACGCTGCAGGCATCCGGCGGTCTGGATGTCATGCTGCAGATTGCTGAGAAGCTGCTGCGGCGTAACCCAAAATATGTCTCTATTGTGGCGCCTTTCGTCACCTGCACGCTGACCATCCTCTGCGGTACCGGTCACGTGGTGTATACCATCCTGCCGATTATCTACGATGTGGCGATCAAGAATAACATTCGCCCGGAGCGTCCGATGGCCGCCAGCTCCATTGGCGCCCAGATGGGGATCATCGCCAGCCCGGTCTCGGTGGCGGTGGTTTCGCTGGTGGCGATGCTGGGGAATTTTACCTTTAACGGTAAACATCTGGAGTTTCTCGATCTGCTGGCGATAACCATTCCGTCCACGCTGCTGGGCATTTTAGCGATCGGCATCTTCAGCTGGTTCCGCGGCAAAGATCTGGATAAAGACGAAGCCTTCCAGGCGTTTATTGCGGTACCGGAGAACCGCCATTACGTCTATGGCGATACGGCGACGCTGCTGGATAAAAAGCTGCCCACCAGCAACTGGATAGCGATGTGGATTTTTCTGGCCTCCATCGCTGTGGTGGCGCTGCTTGGCGCCTTCTCTGAACTGCGTCCGGCCTTTGACGGTAAACCGCTGTCGATGGTGCTGGTGATCCAGATGTTTATGCTGCTTTCCGGGGCGCTGATTATCATCATTACTAAAACCAACCCGGCATCGATTTCCAAAAATGAGGTCTTTCGTTCGGGAATGATCGCTATCGTCGCGGTGTACGGCATCGCCTGGATGGCGGAGACCATGTTTGGCGCGCACATGACCGAGATTAAAGGCGTGCTCGGGGAGATGGTCAAAGAGTATCCATGGGCCTATGCCATCGTTCTGCTGCTGGTTTCGAAGTTTGTGAACTCGCAGGCGGCAGCGCTGGCGGCGATTGTTCCGGTGGCCCTGGCCATCGGCGTTGATCCGGCCTATATCGTGGCTTCTGCGCCGGCCTGCTATGGCTACTATATACTGCCGACCTACCCAAGCGATCTGGCGGCGATCCAGTTTGACCGCTCAGGGACCACCCATATTGGCCGCTTTGTGATTAACCACAGCTTTATCCTGCCCGGGCTCATCGGCGTTGGCGTCTCCTGCGTGTTTGGCTGGGTATTCGCAGCGATGTACGGCTTTCTGTAAGCGGGGACGGGCGCCGGCAGCGACGCCCGTTAAATTCGAGAGATTATTGTGCGAGGGGCAGGCGACGGTATAGTTCAATCATATCGGTCGCCAGATCCTGAATGACCATGGCGTTCATCAGATGGTCCTGAGAATGCACGGTGATCAGGTTGACCGGTAACTTACCGCTGCCTTCATCCAGGCCGATAAGCTGGGTCTGAATTTTATGCGCATGTTTGACGAACTCATGGGACTCGGCCATGGCCTGCTCCGCTGCGGCAAAATCGCCTTTCCGCGCCAGCTGTAGCGCCGTGAGCGCCGCGCTGCGCGCAGAACCCGCGTTAACCAGCAGCTCCATGATGATCGTTTCTAAATCTTCCATCGATTACTCCAGCATCTTAAGGGCTTTATCCAGAACGGCATCACCTTTCATCATGCCGTAGTCCATCATATCGATCACGGCGACCTTTTTGCCGAACGGGTCGGCCAGCGCCTGCAGCTTCGCCTGCTCATATTTCACCTGCGGGCCGAGCAGAATAATGTCGGCGGCGGCCAGATTATCTTTAAACTCGGCGACCGGTACGGCCTTGATGGAGACTTCAACACCTTTCTTCTGCGCGGCATCTTGCATACGCTGAACCAGCATGCTGGTAGACATACCGGCGGCACAGCACAAAACGATATTCTTCATAGTCAGTGGCCCTTGTGTTCCGTGATGTCCTATCTTTATCGCGGCCCTGGCGATGCGACAACCGCTTTACCGTGATTGTGTGTAAGTCATCACACAAAAATTGAAACCGGTTTCATTTTTGCCGAAAAAAATAAAAAAGCCCACCGAAGTGGGCGGTTGCGGCGCTGAAGCCCTAGGCGCGCAGGATGCGGTTTTTACCCTGCTGTTTGGCTTTGTACAGCGCTTCATCGACGCTCACCACCAGCTTATCCAGCGGCTCCATGTTCCATTCCCCCAGCCCGGCGCTGAAGGTGACCGTCAGGCCATCTTCGCGCCAGGTGCGCCGTTCGACGTTTACCCGCCATGTTTCCAGCAGCGTGCGGGCGTTATCAATATGTTCGGCAGGAAAGACCACCGCGAACTCTTCGCCACCATAGCGATAGAGGGATATCTCCAGCGGCTGGAGGACCTGCAGTCCTTCGCGGGCGACGTTTCGCAGAACGATATCGCCGTTGAGGTGACCCCAGGTGTCGTTGATCGATTTGAAGTTATCGATATCGACCAGCGCGAGGGCGAACGGCTGATGATCGTTCATCAGCGCGGCAATATCACTATCGAAGGCGCGGCGGTTCTTGCAGCCGGTGAGCGCGTCGATGGTCGCCTGGCGGACGTAGGTCAGCTCGCGCTGCTTATTAGTTTCAATGGCTTTACTCAGCATCGCCTCGAGGCGGGGGGCGCGTTTGACGTCGCCGGTTTTAATCGCATTGATGATATTCATCAGCACGGTGCGGGAGGCATGACGCAGATAAAGGCCGAACAGGATGATGATGATCGCCGCGAGGGCAAAACCGCCGATCACTAAATTGGTTTCATGGCGCGTCAGATTGACCAGGGTGGTGTTATCAACACGGAAAATCACAAACCAGTCGGGATTGGTAAAGGAGTAATAGTAATACCAGGTGTCGCTTCCGGGATCGTAAAGCTGCCCCTCGCCGCTGGTCATTTTATCCATCAGCTCATTACTGACGAAGGGTTTAAACAGCGCACCTGGGTCGGAGTGCAGGACCACTTTACCATCACGCTGCACCACAAAAAACTCGCCCTGTACGGGGGCCACCATCTGACGCAGCGCGAACCCCATGGAGGTGAGATCAAGATGAAAGGCCAGGCTGCCCTTGAGTTTCCCTTCCGGGGTGATGATGGGTTTGAAAATGGTAATCGTCGGATGGTGGGTAAAAAAATCCATATATGGGCTGGTGTAGTGGCTGAAGGTGCTGGCTTCCGCCTGTTTGATAAACCAGGGCCGCGTTCTGGGATCGAAAGCCCGGCTGTCTTCATTTTCCAGCACCTCCGGGGCGCGCAGGTAGTGGCCCTCGGTATCCGCCAGTGAGATGGATGAGACGCTCGGCATCATGTTCTGTAACTGCATCAGCGTCGTTAATCCTTTCTCCGGCTCCACATTGACTGCGCGATTCAGTTCGTCATTGCGGGCAAAGAAGGCGACCGCGCGCCCAAGGATAAAATCATTTTCCCGCAGCAGGGTTTCCGTGTAGTTGATCGCCAGGTTGTGGGTAAAGTTGCGGTTAATGTCGTGATAATCTTCAAGAAAATCTTTCCGCTGCGCCAGGGTGACAAAAATAGCGATCAGCATAAAACTGAGCAAGATGCCGGCAAACCCCACGACGATCGGCGTCGTGAAAGAGAGCTTTCTGTTGTGTAGGGCCATGAATCGTTAATCGTCCCGGATGTATAAACCATGGGTCCGAACGCAGGTTGTGACTGCGGCGCCTGCCGATCGAATCAGTTAACTATTGCTCAATTATAACTCTGAGGCCTTCATGTATCGTGATTTATATTCGGCGATAATGCACAGGCCCTCGTTCAGCGCGGAGAGGCAGGGCGAAAATGAGGAAGAAAAGGTTCGCCCTGGTCAGCGTCCGCTGCTGACCCGGGCAGAATAGAAAAAGGGCGCCTGGCGGGCCAGTTCCCGTTTTTCATCTCTCGTGCAGGCGCGCAAAAATATCAGGCGCTTACACTGTTCATCATGAAGTTTGCGAGGCGCGTCCCAGCCAGCTGTCCCAGTCTTTCCATACCGGCTGCAGGCCGCGGGCAGTCAGCGCGCTGGCGACTTCTTCAGGTCGACGGCCATCGTGCGGCGCGAACTGCTCAAGCTCCGGATGATCGTCGGCGTAACCCCCGGGCTGGGTTTTGGAGAAGGCGCTGACGTTATTGATCGCCAGCGGGATCACCCGGTCGCGGAACCAGGGGGATTCGCGGGTGGATAGCGACAGCTCAACCTCCGGCGCCAGCAGGCGGAAGGCGCAGATGGTCTGCACTAGCTGACGCTCATCCATTAGCGAGGCTGGTTCAATGCCGCCGGCGCAGGGACGCAGACGCGGGAAGGAGACCGAATAGCGGCTGCGCCAGTAGCGTTGCTGCAGCCACAACAGGTGCTCAGCGACCATAAAGCAGTCCACTCGCCAGCTGTCGGAAAGGCCGATCAGCGCGCCAAGGCCGATCTTATCGATCCCCGCCTCGCCCAGGCGATCCGGCGTATCCAGCCGCCAGAAGAAATCCTGTTTTTTCCCTTTCAGATGGTGCTGGGCGTACATACCTTCGTGATAGGTCTCCTGATAGACCATCACCCCGTCGAGCCCCAGGGTTTTCAGCTCGGCATACTCGTCGGTCGCCAGCGGCTGTACCTCCATCTGCAGCGAGGCAAACTGGCTGCGGATTGCCGGCAGGTGCTGGCGGAAATAATCCATTCCCACCTTGCCCTGATGCTCACCGGTTACCAGCAGCAGATGCTCAAAACCCAGGTCGCGGATCGCGGCGCACTCGCGGGCAATCTCGGCGGCATCCAGCGTCTTGCGCTTAATGCGATTGCTCATCGAGAAGCCGCAGTAGGTGCAGTCGTTGGCGCACAGGTTGGAGAGATACAGCGGCACGTAGAAGCTGACGGTATTGCCGAAGCGCTGGCGGGTAAGCCGCTGCGCGCGCTGGGCCAGAGGTTCAAGATACCCGGCCGCCGCTGGCGAAAGCAGTGCCATCATATCGTCGCGGGTCAGCTGTTTGGCCGCCAGCGCCCGTTCGACATCGGCGGCGGTTTTACTGTTGATGCGCAGGCGGATGTCGTCCCACTCCAGCTGCCGCCAGCGATCGCTAAAGGTTTTCATGCCAGCGCCTCCAGGAATCCGGTGAGCGGGCTGGTGGCCTGCGCCTGCGCGCTGCGCGCCCCCGGTCCGGCCTGACGGGCCAGCAAGCCGGCCTCGACCGCCATACGGAAGGCGTGGGCCATGGCCACGGGATCGTCGGCGACGGCAATAGCGGTATTGACCAGCACCGCGTCCGCTCCCATTTCCAGCGCCTGCGCCGCATGGCTCGGAACGCCGATGCCGGCGTCGACGACCACCGGCACCGTCGCCTGTTCGATAATAATCTCCAGCATGGCTTTGGTTTCCAGCCCCTGATTTGAGCCGATCGGCGCGCCCAGGGGCATCACCGCCGCGCAGCCAGCCTCTTCCAGTCGTTTACACAGCACCGGGTCGGCGCCGCAGTAGGGCAGCACCACGAACCCTTCGCGGACCAGCAGCTCCGCCGCTTTCAGGGTTTCAATCGGGTCGGGCAGCAACCAGCGGGCGTCCGGGTGGATCTCCAGTTTCAGCCAGTGGGTGCCCAGAGCCTCCCGTGCCAGGCGGGCGGCAAACACCGCCTCTTCCGCCGTCTTGGCGCCCGAGGTATTCGGCAGCAGGCTGACCCCCGCCGCCAGCAGCGGGGCGAGGATGGCGTCATTGTGCTGACGTAAATCGACGCGCTTCATTGCCAGGGTGACCAGCTGGCTGCCCGAGGCGCGAATCGCCTCAACCATCACCCCCGGGGCGGCGAATTTGCCGGTACCGGTGAAAAGATGGGATTCAAATGTTTTGTCTGCAATACGTAACATGTCAGCCTCCAGCGATAACCTGAAAAAGCAGGACTCGATCGCCTTCCTGCAAGAGATGATCTTCCCACCGATCGCGCGGCAGAATGTGTTGATTGAGCGCCAGCGCGACGCCCGGCTGCAGCTGTTCGAGCTGGGTCAGCAGGGCGCTCACGCTGAGATTGTCGGCGCACGCCAGCGGCTCGTCGTTAAACCAGATCTGCATGTCGCCCTCCGCACACCGGGCAGCCCCGGGAGCGCTGTAGCGCCAGGTTACGCCAGCTGCTGGTGCGGGCGTCGAACAGCCGCAGTGTGTTGCGCGGCGTCGTCATGCCGCTGAGCAGCTTAATCGCCTCCAGCGCCTGCAGCGTGCCCATCATGCCGACCACCGGGCCGACGATCCCCGCGGTGCGGCAGTTGCGCTGCGGTTCGTCGCTATCCGGCCACAGGCAGCGATAGCAGCCCTGTGTCCAGGGCGGGGTGAGCACCATCAGCTGACCGCCGAAGCCGACGGCGCTGGCGGTCACTAACGGGATGTCGAGGGCCACGCAGGCGGCATTGATCGCCTGGCGGGTGACCATGTTATCGGTACAGTCCAGCACCACGTCCGCTTTCGCCACCTCGGCGCGCAGCGCCTCGCCGCTTAAGCGCTGCTGGAGCGCAACCAGTGTGATCTGCGGATTTAGCTGGCTGAGCCGCGTCTTTGCCGCCGCGGCTTTTGGCCGATCGATATCCGCGCTGGTGAACAGGATCTGCCGCTGCAGATTGCTGAGATGCACGGCGTCGTCATCGGCCAGGGTCAGCGTCCCGACGCCAGCCCCGGCCAGATAGAGCGCTGCCGGGGAGCCCAGCCCGCCAAGGCCGATAATCAGCACCCGGCTGGCTAACAGCTTCTGCTGACCCTCGATGGCAATATCCTCCAGCAGCAGCTGGCGGCTATAGCGCATAAAGTCGTGATCATTCATCGCCCGCTCCTGCCAGCGCCAGCAGCTGGTCGGTCGCTGCCCGCCAGTCCGCCGCCTGGGTGATGGCGCTGACCACTGCGATGCTGCCGACGCCGGTCGCCAGCACCGCCGGGGCCTTTTCAAGGCTAATTCCGCCGATCGCCACGGTGGGGTAATCCGCCAGGCGTTGGATATGTCTGGCAAGCTGCTCGAGTCCCTGCGGCGCGGAGGGCATCTGTTTGGTTTGCGTCGGGAAGACGTGACCCAGAGCGATGTAAGAGGGACGCGCCGCCAGGGCGATATCAATCTCCATATCGTCATGGGTGGAGACGCCAAGACGTAGCCCGGCTTTGCGGATGGCGCTCAGATCGGTGGTTTCCAGATCTTCTTGTCCGAGATGTACGCCGTAGGCCTGGTGCTTGATCGCCAGTCGCCAGTAATCGTTAATGAACAGCCGGGCGTGATAGCGGCGGCCAAGGGCGATGGCGGCGATGACGTCATCCTCCACCTCGCTGTCGCGTCGGTCCTTGATGCGTAACTGAAGGGTGCGTACTCCAGCTTCGAGCAGGCGTTCAATCCACGCCACGCTGTCCACTACCGGGTAGAGCCCGAGACGAAACGGGACGGGTGGAAAATCAGGCTGATACATCAGACTTCCTCCTGTTTCAGGTAGATTTCGCCGCCGCGGGCGCGGAAGTGATGCGACATATCGGCCATGCCGGCGTCGATGGCCTGCCTGGCGGCGTAGTCGCGGACTTCCTGAGTGATCTTCATTGAACAGAATTTCGGACCGCACATGGAGCAGAAGTGGGCAACTTTGCCGGATTCCTGCGGCAGGGTTTCATCGTGATAGGCCCGAGCGGTGAACGGATCCAGCGCGAGGTTAAACTGGTCTTCCCAGCGGAATTCGAAGCGCGCCTTCGACATGGCGTTATCGCGGATCTGCGCTCCTGGATGGCCTTTCGCCAGGTCAGCGGCGTGGGCGGCGATTTTGTAGGTAATCAACCCCTGCTTCACATCCTCTTTGTTGGGCAAGCCGAGATGCTCTTTCGGCGTGACATAGCACAGCATGGCGCAGCCGAACCAGCCGATCATCGCCGCGCCGATGCCGGAGGTGAAATGGTCGTAGCCCGGCGCAATGTCGGTGGTGAGCGGCCCGAGGGTGTAGAACGGCGCTTCGTGGCAGTGCTCCAGCTCTTCGGTCATATTGCGGCGGATCATCTGCATCGGCACGTGGCCGGGACCTTCGATCATCACCTGCACGTCATACTCCCAGGCGATTTTCGTCAGCTCGCCGAGGGTGCGCAGCTCGGAGAACTGTGCTTCGTCGTTGGCATCCTGAATGGAGCCGGGGCGCAGGCCATCGCCCAGCGACAGCGAAACGTCATAGGCGGCGCAGATTTCGCAGATTTCGCGGAAATGCTGGTAGAGGAAGTTTTCCTGATGGTGCGACAGACACCATTTGGCCATGATCGAGCCGCCGCGCGAGACGATGCCGGTCAGACGCTTCGCGGTCATCGGGACGTAGCGCAGCAGTACGCCGGCGTGAATGGTGAAGTAGTCGACTCCCTGTTCGGCCTGTTCCAGCAGGGTATCGCGGAAGACTTCCCAGGTGAGGTTCTCGGCGATGCCGTTGACCTTCTCCAGCGCCTGGTAAATCGGCACAGTGCCGATGGGGACCGGACTGTTACGCAGGATCCACTCGCGGGTTTCGTGGATATAGCGGCCGGTAGAGAGATCCATCACCGTATCGGCGCCCCAGCGGGTAGACCAGACCAGTTTCTCGACCTCTTCTTCGATGGAGGAGGTCACCGCTGAGTTGCCGATATTAGCATTCACTTTCACCAGGAAGTTGCGCCCGATAATCATCGGCTCAGACTCCGGGTGGTTGATATTGGCCGGGATGATGGCGCGCCCGGCGGCCACTTCATCGCGGACGAACTCGGGGGTAATGTTTTCCGGCAGGCGGGCGCCGAAGCCTTCTCCGGCATGCTGCTGGCGCAGAACTTCGCTGCGAATACGTTCACGGCCCATGTTTTCGCGTATGGCGATGAACTCCATCTCCGGGGTGACGATCCCCTGGCGGGCGTAGTGCAGTTGGGTAACACATTTGCCGGCAACGGCGCGTTTTGGCGTCAGCTGGCTATTGAAGCGCAGCTCATCGAGGCCGTCATCGGCTAGCCGCGCTTTGGTATAGGCCGAGCTGCGTTCGCTGAGCGGGGCGCAGTCATTACGTGCGTCGATCCACGGCTGGCGCAGCCTGGCCAGCCCCTGGCGGACATCAATGCCAATATCCGGGTCGCCATAAGGCCCGGAGGTGTCATACACCGGGATCGGTTCGTTGGCTTCGTAATGGGGGTTATCGTTATCGCCGCCGACGAGGGTCGGGCTGAGCTGGATTTCGCGCATTGGGACACGGATATCCGCTTGTGAACCTTGAATGTAGATACGGCGCGAATTAGGAAAAGCAGCGCCTTCCAGCGTATCGATAAATCGCTGCGCGTGCTCGCGTAGCTCACGACGGGTCAGTTTGGTAGTAGACATAGCGCATTCCAGATATAAAGGACATGGCTTGTCAGACGACGGATGGAGTAACAGATGCGATCGGCCCTGACGGACTGACGCGAACAGCAGTTTACTCTTGTTCCCTTCGCAGGTATTAGCCTGATCAGGTTCCGCGGATCCCGAATTAACGGTCTCAGCCTTTTCCATGTAGCCTTCACATGGAAAATAAGCACTCCGACAAGATGACATCCCCTCCGGGGAGGGGGAATGGAGGTAAACTACTCGTTAATTGCGCACAACTCAAGCGGTCGGGGCAATATTATCGCGCACCTCATCGCTCAGGTGATGGGCGACGGCGAGGGCGATCAGTTTATCTTCCAGGGCGAAACGCGCTTCCAGCGACTCGCCGATATCCGACAGCGCCTGCTGAAATTCAAGGTAGTTATCATGATCAATGGCGTTTTCGAGGCAGGTATCGTAGTAGTCCATCATCTGCTGGGTATTGGCTTCCAGCTGCGGGTAAAGCCGGGTGGCGGCTAAAAGTGGGGTATCGCCTTCCATTTCGCCAATAATGCGTTCATAAATACTAAAATGACCGGACGAGAGGTAATCCACCAGACTTTGGCAAAAGTCATCCAGCGCCTTTTCGTTTAGCCGCATAAACGACTCTTTGCCCGGTTTCAGGCCAACCAGATTGTAGTAAGCCACGAGCAGATGCTTACGCACTTGTAGCCAGCGATCGACCAGTTCATTACTACCGCCAACGCGCTCCGTCAGATTTTCCAGCTGGTTTAGCATGATTGACTCCGCTAGTTTTGATTTAAATCTGCTCACCAAAATGTAAATATAATGTTAACAACATGCCAGTGAAGCAAAGGTAGTGCAATAGATATGGATCGTATTATTGAAAAATTAGATCGCGGCTGGTGGGTTGTCAGTCACGAACAAAAATTATGGTTGCCTGGTGGAGAATTACCACATGGCGAAGCGGTTAATTTCGATCTTGTCGGCCAGCATGCGCTGCATATTGGCGAATGGCAGGGGGAGCCCGTCTGGATGGTGCGCCAGGATCGCCGCCATGACATGGGATCGTTACGCCAGGTGCTGGATCAGGATCCGGGTCTATTCCAGCTGGCGGGGCGAGGGATCCAGCTTGCCGAATTTTACCGATCGCATAAATTTTGCGGCTACTGCGGCCACCCGATGCATGCCAGTAAAAGTGAATGGGCGATGCTGTGCAGCCACTGCCGTGAACGTTACTATCCGCAAATCGCCCCGTGCATTATCGTCGCTATCCGTCGCGACGATGCGATCCTGCTGGCGCAACATACCCGACATCGCAATGGGGTACACACCGTGCTGGCCGGATTCGTCGAAGTTGGCGAAACCCTTGAGCAGGCGGTCGCCCGTGAGGTGATGGAGGAGAGCGGTATCAAGGTGAAAAATCTGCGCTACGTGACTTCTCAACCCTGGCCGTTCCCGCAGTCGCTGATGACTGCCTTTATGGCGGATTACGCAGAGGGCGATATCGTGGTGGATAAAAAAGAGTTACTCAGCGCGGACTGGTACCGCTACGACGATCTGCCGCTTCTACCGCCGCCAGGTACGGTGGCGCGCCGGCTTATCGAAGATACCGTCGCGATGTGTCGGGCAGAGTTCGAGTGACATGTTACACTGGGCGTATCAACGCTAAAGGAATGTAAAAATGACCGAACTGAAGAACGATCGTTACCTGCGCGCGCTGCTGCGTCAGCCGGTTGATGTCACCCCGGTGTGGATGATGCGCCAGGCGGGCCGCTATTTACCGGAGTACAAAGCCACCCGTGCGCAAGCGGGCGACTTTATGTCGCTGTGTAAAAATGCCGAGCTGGCCTGCGAAGTGACGCTCCAGCCGCTGCGTCGTTATCCGCTGGACGCGGCGATCCTCTTTTCGGACATCCTGACCATCCCGGACGCCATGGGGCTGGGGCTGTACTTTGAGGCAGGCGAAGGCCCGCGCTTCACCTCGCCGGTGAAAAGCAAAGCCGACGTCGACAAGCTGCCAGTCCCGGATCCCGAGCAGGAACTGGGCTACGTGATGAATGCCGTGCGCACCATTCGCCGTGAACTGAAAGGCGAAGTGCCGCTGATCGGTTTTTCCGGTAGCCCATGGACGCTGGCGACCTACATGGTGGAAGGTGGCAGCAGTAAGGCTTTCACCGTCATCAAAAAGATGATGTACGCCGAACCGCAGGCGCTGCACGCGCTGCTGGATAAACTGGCGAAGAGCGTCACCCTGTACCTCAACGCGCAGATCAAAGCCGGCGCGCAGTCAGTAATGATTTTTGACACCTGGGGCGGGGTGCTGACCGGTCACGACTATCAGCAGTTTTCCCTCTACTATATGCATAAAATCGTCGATGGCCTGCTGCGGGAAAACGAAGGCCGCCGCGTGCCGGTGACCTTGTTCACCAAAGGCGGCGGTCAGTGGCTGGAAGCGATGGCGGAGACCGGCTGTGACGCGCTGGGTCTCGACTGGACCACCGATATTGCCGATGCCCGTCGTCGCGTGGGCGACAAAGTCGCGCTGCAGGGCAACATGGATCCGTCCATGCTCTATGCGCCCCCCGCGCGTATTGAAGAAGAAGTCGCGACCATCCTCGCCGGCTTTGGTCAGGGGGAAGGCCACGTCTTTAACCTCGGCCACGGCATCCATCAGGACGTTGACCCTGAGCATGCGGGCGTCTTTGTTAAAGCGGTGCATCGTCTTTCCGCACCCTATCACCAGTAGGAGATCAGCCATATGGATTTAGCCGCACTCCGTATCCAGCAGCAACAGTTAGCCGCGTCGGTAGAGCGCGCGGATCGACTGGATCGTGACCCACCGACGTTGATCGGCGGCGCGGATGTCGGGTTTGAGCAGGAAGGGGAGATCACCCGGGCTGCGATGGTGCTGCTGACCTGGCCTGAACTGGAGCTGGTGGAGTATCAGGTGGCGCGCGTCGCCACTTCCATGCCCTATATTCCCGGCTTTCTCTCGTTTCGCGAAACCCCTGCGCTGCTGGCGGCGTGGGAGCAGCTTTCGCAAAAACCGGACCTGTTGTTTGTTGACGGCCACGGTATCTCCCATCCCCGGCGGCTCGGCGTCGCCAGCCATTTTGGCCTGATGATCGACGTGCCGACCATCGGGGTGGCGAAAAAACGGCTGTGCGGCAAAATCGGCGACCTGGGTGATGAGCCCGGTGCGCTGGCCCCGCTGATGGATAAAAATGAGCAACTGGCTTGGGTCTGGCGCAGCAAAGTGCGCTGCAACCCGCTGTTTATTAGCACCGGCCACCGGGTAGGCATGGACAGCGCTTTAATGTGGGTCGAACGCTGCATGCGAGGCTATCGTCTGCCCGAACCGACGCGCTGGGCCGATGCGGTGGCTTCCCGCCGTCCGTCGTTTGTGCGTTGGCAAGCAAATCACAGCTGATTCAGGTACACTGCGCCTAATTTCTGACTTCGAGAATTCATCATGTTACAAAACCCGATTCACCTGCGCCTGGAGAAGCTGGAAAGCTGGCAGCATGTCACTTTTATGGCCTGCCTGTGCGAGCGTATGTACCCCAACTACGCGATGTTCTGCAAGCAAACCGAGTTTGGCGACGGCCAGCTGTACCGTCGTATCCTGGATCTGATCTGGGAAACGCTGACGGTCAAAGATGCGAAGGTGAATTTCGATAGTCAGCTGGAGAAACTGGAAGAGGCGATCCCGGCGGCAGATGATTTCGACCTGTACGGTGTTTATCCGGCCATAGACGCCTGCGTGGCGTTGAGCGAACTGATCCATTCACGTCTGAGCGGCGAAACGCTCGAGCACGCGATCGAGGTGAGCAAAACCTCTATCACCACCGTGGCGATGCTGGAAATGACCCAGGAAGGTCGCGAAATGACCGACGAAGAGCTGAAAGCGAACCCGGCGGTAGAGCAGGAATGGGACATTCAGTGGGAAATTTTCCGCCTGCTGGCCGACTGCGAAGAGCGTGACCTTGAGCTGATAAAAGGCCTGCGCGCGGACCTGCGTGAGGCCGGCGAGAGCAATATTGGTATAAATTTTCAGCAGTGAGACCAGAAAACGTGATTTACCGCCTGAATTGTAGCGTCTGAAGGCTTCCATTCCGCCCCCCGTCTGGTCTACATTTGGAGGGCGAAAAAAAGTGGCTATCGGTGCGTGTATGCAGGAGGGTGCTTTTTTGGCATTTCCGTCGCACTCGATGCTTAGCAAGCGATAAACACATTGTAAGGATAACTTATGAACAAGACTCAACTGATTGATGTAATTGCGGACAAAGCTGACCTGTCCAAAGCACAGGCTAAAGCTGCCCTGGAATCTACCCTGGCTGCAATTACTGAGTCTCTGAAAGAAGGTGATGCTGTTCAACTGGTTGGTTTCGGTACCTTCAAAGTGAACCACCGCGCTGAGCGTACTGGCCGCAACCCGCAGACCGGTAAAGAGATCAAAATCGCTGCAGCTAACGTGCCGGCATTTGTTTCTGGCAAAGCACTGAAAGACGCAGTTAAGTAAGACCGCGTGGCAGTGAACAGTTTTATCGAAGGGGCTATTAAGCCCCTTTTGTCTGTCTGGCGCCGGCCTCTGGCGCTGGCGGGCATCCTGTTGCTGACTGCCTGCAGCCATAACGCGTCGCTACCACCATTTACCGCCAGCGGTTATGCGGACAACCAGGGGGCGATGCGTATCTGGCGTAAAGATTCTGGCGATGAAGTCCATCTTCTCGCCGCCTTCAGCCCGTGGCGTCACGGGGACACCTCGACCAGCGAATATCGCTGGCAGGGCGATCAGCTGACGCTGATTGAACTCAATGTCTACGGCAAGCCGCCGGAACATATTCGTGCCCGCTTCGACGCGCAGGGCGATCTTAGCTTTATGCAGCGGGAAGTTGACGGGCAGAAGCAGCAACTCTCCAGCGACCAGGTCGCGCTGTACCGTTATCGCGCCGAGCAGATCCGCCAGACCAGCGACGCCCTCCGCCAGGGACGGGTCGTCCTGCGTCAGGGACGCTGGAACGCCGCCGCGCATACCGTGCTGACCTGTGAAGGGCAGACGGTCACGCCCGACCTCGATAGTCGGGCTCTGGCGCACATTGAACGTCGGCAGAGCCACGCTTCCGCCGCGGTGAGCATTGCCTGGCTGGAGGCGCCGGAAGGCTCTCAACTGCTGCTGGTGGCCAATGAAAACTTCTGCACCTGGCAGCCGACGGAAAAAAGCTTCTAACCTTTACCAGTGATTCATGCCCATATGACCGCCGCCGCTACCGCGACAGCCGCCATATCCCATTCCTGCGCCGCGGGGAACGCCAGCCTCAGCCAGGGCGAGATCTAATTTCACCCGCTGCTGATCCAGCTTCTGGCGTAAGCCTTCCATCTCCTGAGCGACGGCTTCAATCTTGCCGCTGTCCGGCTTTTGCGCCGTGAGCAACGCATTGTACTCATAGCGTTTGGACTGCAACTGCTGGCGCAGGGCGCTGGTTTGCTCATAGTAATCGTTATGCAGCTTTTGCGCGGTAGCCTGCTGCTCCTGGGTCAGCTGACTGTAGCCCTGGTTGCCGATCCCGTTATTGTTGCCCCAGTGGTGGTTGGCCCAGGCCGTGTTGCTGCCGAAGGTCAGCGCGGCTAAGGTAACGAGGGCGAGAGGTAAGGTACGGTTCCGTTTCATGGCATTTTCTCCTGTGTGGTTTCTCTCGGTATTGCATCTTTCATGCCAGCCTGAAAAAGCCCGTCCGTGCAGGCCTGCCGAGGCCGTTAAAGAGAAGAGCGAGTAAAAATGACCCGTTCCGCCCGGGACCGGCGAGTCATTTTTACTCGCTAAAGCGCAGGCGATATGTTTGAGAGCAGGTTTGGCCGCGCGGAAACATGGCATGATTTCTGCTGAAAGATCCTGCTGATAGCGGAAAGGAGATGACAAGGACTCGCCGATGAAGATCAAACCTTTTTCCCGGGACGCTGCCGCTGGCGCGCTGAGCTGGCTGCTGACCGGTACGGTAGTGCTGCTGGTGGTGCTGTTCTCCGCGATGATCGTCCGCGACTACGGTCGTGAGACGACCGCCGCCCGACAAACTATCGAGGAGAAGGGGAGCGTACTGATCCGCGCGCTGGAGTCCGGCACGCGCGTTGGCATGGGAATGCGGATGCACCACGCGCAGCTGCAGGCCCTGCTGGAAGAGATGGCCTGGCAGCCGGGCGTCCTGTGGTTCGCGGTGACTGATGACAATGGCGCCATCATCGCCCACAGCGATCCGCAGCAGGTGGGTCAAACGCTCTACAGCCCCGCGCAGATGCGTGCGCTGGCGGTTGGCGAACAGGCTCGCTGGCGGCGGCTTAGCGAGCCGCAGCCGGCCATGGAGATCTATCGCCAGTTTCGCCCGCTCAATCCGGCCCGCGGCCACCATATGGGCATGATGAATCGCGGCAACAGCGCCCTGGCTCAAGCCAGCGTCCCGCAGGTGATTTTTATCGCCTTTGATAGCCGCGAGCTGGATGCCGCGCAGGCCAGGGGGCAGCGTAATATGGCCATCATGCTGGGCGCCGCCGCGTTGGTGACAGCGGCAACGATCCTTGCCCAGTTCTGGTTCCGCCGCTATCGCCGCTCACGGAAACAACTGCTGGAGGCGATGGCCCGCAAAGAGAAACTGCTGGCACTTGGCCATCTGGCGGCAGGCGTGGCGCACGAGATCCGCAATCCGCTCTCGTCGATTAAAGGGCTGGCAAAATATTTTGCCGAGCGCACGCCGCCGGGCGGTGAGTCACATCAGTTAGCGCAGGTGATGGCCAAAGAGGCCGACCGCCTCAATCGGGTGGTCAGTGAGCTGCTGGAGCTGGTCCGGCCCGCGCATTTAAATTACCAGCCGGTGGATATTAACGCGCTTATCCACCACTCATTGCAGTTGGTTAGCCAGGATGCGCAGAGTCGCGGGATCGCGCTGCAATTTACGCCGCGCCCGGAGCTCTCCACGATCAACGCCGATGCCGACCGCCTGAACCAGGTGCTGTTGAACCTGTACCTGAACGCGATGCAGGCGATTGACCGCGACGGCGTCATTCACGTATCGGCAAGTGAAGCCGATCGGCGACGTATGAAAATAGTCGTTAAGGATAGCGGTAAGGGGATGAGCGATGAAGAGCTACAGGCCATCTTCACTCCTTATTTCACCACCAAGGCGGACGGCACCGGGCTGGGGCTGGCGGTGGTGCAGAATATTATCGAACAACATGGCGGGACGATCCGCGCCGAAAGTCAGCCGGGGGCTGGAGCGATATTTACGCTTTGGCTACCGCTGGATGCTCAACGGAGGGAAGATGAGCAGCGATAAGGTACAGATTCTGGTTGTCGATGATGACATCAGCCACTGCACGATCTTGCAGGCGCTGCTGCGCGGCTGGGGCTATCAGGTGGCATTAGCCCACAACGGCCGGCAGGCGCTGGAGCAGATCCATCATCAGGTTTTCGACCTGGTACTGTGCGATATTCGCATGGCGGAGCTGGACGGTATCGCAACGTTAAAAGAGATAAAAGCCTATAACCCGGCGATCCCGGTGCTGATCATGACGGCGTTCTCCAGCGTCGATACGGCGGTGGAGGCCATTAAGTCCGGGGCGCTGGATTATCTGATTAAACCGCTGGATTTTGACACGTTACAGCAGACGTTAGTCCAGGCACTGGCACACACCCGTCATAGCGAGGGCGACCCCAGCGTTGCGACGGATCTACGGTGGGGCATGATTGGCGACAGCCCGGCGATGCAGGCGCTTCTTAACGAAATTACGCTGGTAGCCCCTTCGGACGCGACGGTGCTGATCCATGGGGAGTCGGGAACCGGTAAGGAACTGGTGGCGCGCGCCATCCACGCCTGCAGCGGGCGCGGTGATAAGCCGCTGGTGACGCTCAACTGTGCGGCGCTGAATGAGTCGCTGCTGGAGTCGGAACTCTTCGGCCATGAAAAAGGGGCGTTTACCGGCGCGGATCGGCGACGTGAGGGGCGCTTTGTCGAAGCGGATGGCGGCACGCTGTTCCTCGATGAAATTGGCGATATCTCGCCATTGATGCAGGTGCGTCTGCTGCGGGCGATTCAGGAGCGGGAGGTGCAGCGTGTCGGCAGCAACCAGACGCTTGCCGTTGATGTGCGGCTGATCGCCGCCACCCACCGCAACCTCGCCGAAGAGGTCAGCGCCGGGCGTTTTCGCCAGGATCTCTATTACCGCCTGAACGTCGTGACTATTGAGATGCCGCCGCTGCGCCGGCGCCGGGAAGATATTCCGCAGCTGGCGCAGCACTTTCTCAAACGCTATGCCGAACGCAATCGTAAGGCGGTAAAGGGGTTCACGCCACAGGCGATGGACCTGCTGATCCACTACCCCTGGCCGGGCAATATTCGCGAGCTGGAAAACGCGGTGGAGCGGGCGGTGGTGCTACTGACCGGAAACTATATCTCTGAGCGGGAACTGCCGCTGGCGATCGCCGGTACGCCGCTGCCATCAGGCGGGAGCGAGGAGGGGGGAATTCAGCCGTTAGTGGAAGTGGAGAAAGAGGTGATTCTGGCGGCGCTGGAAAAAACGGGCGGCAACAAAACCGAAGCCGCCCGTCAGTTAGGCATTACGCGGAAAACGCTGCTGGCGAAACTTAGCCGTTAGCCTTTTCACGTTCGATGGCGCGCCAGCCGATATCGCTACGGCTAAAGCTACCGTCCCAGCGAATGTCGGTCAGCAGCTGATAGGCGCGCTGCTGCGCCTGCGCTACGGTATCGCCCAGGGCGGTGACGCACAGTACGCGACCGCCGTTGGTGACCACGCGCTGGTCGTCAGACAGTTTCGTGCCGGCGTGGAAGACTTTACCGTCTGCCGCTTCCTGCTGCGGCAGACCATGGATCTCATCGCCCGTGTTGTAGTTGCCCGGATAGCCGCCGGCGGCAACCACCACGCCCAGCGACGCGCGGTCATCCCACTCGGAGGTTTTCTCATCCAGCTTGCCCGCGCAGGCGGCGAGGCACAGCTCTACCAGGTCGGATTTCATGCGCAGCATGATCGGCTGGGTTTCCGGATCGCCAAAGCGGCAGTTGAACTCAATGACCTTCGGGTTGCCCTGCTTGTCGATCATCAGACCGGCATACAGGAAACCGGTATAGGTGTTGCCTTCCGCGGCCATGCCCTTCACGGTTGGCCAGATAATCCGCTCCATGGTGCGCTGATGGACTTCATCAGTCACGACCGGCGCCGGAGAATAAGCGCCCATCCCACCGGTATTCGGGCCGGTATCGCCGTTGCCGACGCGTTTGTGATCCTGGCTGGTGGCCATCGGCAGGACGTGCTCGCCGTCGACCATCACAATAAAGCTGGCCTCTTCGCCATCGAGGAACTCTTCAATGACGATGCGGTGTCCGGCGTCGCCGAAAGCGTTACCGGCCAGCATGTCTTTGACCGCCGCTTCGGCTTCCTCGAGGGTCATCGCCACGATAACGCCTTTACCCGCCGCCAGACCGTCGGCTTTGATGACGATCGGCGCGCCTTTCTCGCGCAGATAAGCCAGCGCTGGCTCAACGTCGGTGAAGTTCTGATATTCCGCCGTCGGGATATGATGACGAGCAAGGAAATCTTTGGTGAAGGCCTTCGAACCTTCCAGCTGCGCAGCGCCTTCGGTTGGCCCGAAGATGGCCAGCCCGGCGGCACGAAACGCGTCAACCACGCCAATGACCAACGGCGCTTCCGGGCCAACGATGGTCAGGTCGATATTTTCATCCTGGGCGAAGCGAAGCAGCGCCGGAATATCGGTAACGCCGATGGCGACGTTTTGCAGCGACGGCTCCAGCGCGGTACCGGCGTTGCCCGGCGCGACGTAGACGGTATCAACCAGCGGCGATTGGGCCGCTTTCCAGGCCAGGGCGTGTTCGCGCCCGCCGTTGCCGATTACTAATACTTTCATCTGCTGCTCCATGAATTAATGGCGGAAGTGGCGCATGTCGGTGAAGATCATGGCGATGCCGTGTTCGTCAGCGGCGGCAATCACTTCGTCGTCGCGGATAGAGCCGCCCGGCTGAATAACGCAGGTGATGCCGACCGCTGCCGCGGCGTCAATCCCGTCGCGGAATGGGAAGAAGGCGTCAGAGGCCATGGCGGAGCCTTTCACTTCCAGACCTTCATCACCGGCTTTAATTCCGGCGATTTTCGCCGAGTAGACGCGGCTCATCTGACCGGCGCCTATGCCGATGGTCATATTGTCTTTGGCATACACGATGGCGTTGGATTTGACGAATTTCGCCACTTTCCAGCAGAACAGCGCATCGCGCAGCTCTTGCTCGCTCGGCTGACGTTTGCTGACCACGCGCAGTTCACCCGCGGTGACCATACCGAGATCGCGGTCCTGAACCAGCAGACCACCGTTAACGCGTTTGAAATCGAGACCGGCAACGCGCGCATCCCACTGACCGCAGGTCAGTACGCGGACGTTCTGCTTCGCGGCAGTGATTTTCAGCGCTTCTTCGCTGGCGGACGGGGCGATGATCACCTCGACAAACTGGCGAGAGATGATCGCCTGCGCGGTGTCGGCATCCAGTTCGCGGTTGAAGGCGATGATGCCGCCGAACGCGGAGGTCGGGTCGGTTTTGTATGCGCGATCGTAGGCGTCGAGGATCGAGTCGCTAACGGCAACGCCGCATGGGTTAGCGTGCTTAACGATCACGCAGGCCGGTTCGTTGAACTCTTTCACGCACTCCAGCGCCGCATCGGTATCGGCAATGTTGTTATAGGAGAGCGCTTTGCCCTGCAGCTGGGTAGCGGTTGCCACGGAAGCTTCTTTGACATTCTCTTCTATATAGAAGGCAGCCTGCTGGTGGCTGTTTTCGCCGTAGCGCATATCCTGCTTCTTAATGAAGTTCAGATTCAGGGTGCGTGGGAAGCGGCCAGCGGCTTCTTTGCTTTCGCCGTGATAGGCCGGAACCATGCTGCCGAAGTAGTTGGCGATCATGCTGTCATACGCGGCGGTGTGTTCGAAGGCTTTAATGGCGAGGTCGAAGCGGGTGTCCAGCGTCAGGGAGCCTTCGTTGGCGTCCATCTCATTAATGATGGCGGTGTAGTCGCTGCTCTTCACCACGATGGCGACGTCTTTGTGGTTCTTCGCCGCGGAGCGGACCATGGTCGGGCCGCCGATATCGATGTTTTCCACCGCGTCTTCCAGCGAGCATCCTTCGCGAGCGACGGTCTGGGCAAACGGATAGAGGTTAACGACCACCATATCGATAGGCGCGATCCCGTGCTGCTGCATGATGCCGTCATCCTGACCGCGACGGCCGAGGATGCCGCCGTGTACTTTCGGATGCAGGGTTTTCACGCGTCCATCCATCATTTCCGGGAAACCGGTGTAGTCAGAGACTTCGGTTACCGGCAGGCCTTTATCTGCCAGCAGGCGAGCGGTGCCGCCAGTGGACAGCAGCTCGACACCACGAGCGGAAAGCGCCTGCGCGAATTCGACGATACCGGCCTTGTCAGAAACACTGAGCAGAGCGCGGCGGACTGGACGACGTTGTTGCATGGTATTAAATCCCCAGGATTTGAACATTACAGAGAGCGTTAGGTGAGTTTTTGCCTAAAAACTCACCTAACGCACCCAACCGGGCATCCGTGTCATAGCGCGGCATTGTAACGAAAACGTTTGCGCAACGCTCGCGAATTTTTATCTTTCTCTCCAGGCCGGTGAATCTCCTTCTATATAGCTGGCGATCCACGGGGCTAGCGGTCATGTTTTTACGCTCTCCTGTGGATAATTCTGTGTGTAACGAGGTATAAAGCGGGGTTTTGCTGGGGAATGCAGCAGTCAGTCATTTTTCTGCCATTTTTCTATTGCGGGCGCTCGAGAACTCCCTATAATGCGCCTCCATCGACACGGCGGATGTGAATCACTTCACACAAACA
>NZ_JBEAJG010000015.1:0-26196 GCF_040065235.1 Klebsiella sp. GB_Kp047
TTTCAGGATTTTTCTCTTCAACCGAACCGGCTGTTTGTGTGAAGTGATTCACATCTGCCGTGTCAGTGGGTGCGCATTATAGGGATCCCATTTTTTTGCACAAGCCTTTTTTCGATCTTTTTTTCTGAATGGTGATTTTTCACCCTTTTCGCCGTGTAATTGCACGATTTGCTCAATTTTCACCGTTTTCAGGGGTTGCAAAGCCACCAAAGTCTTCTTACGCTCCCGTATTTTTGAGGTCAACATGTCTGCTCAACTGCGCCCCTATAAAGCATTTTTCCCGCAAATCGGTCTTCGCGTCATGATTGACGCATCCAGCGTCGTCATCGGTGATGTCAGAATTGCCGATGACGTCAGCGTCTGGCCTCTGGTAGCCATTCGCGGCGACGTCAACTATGTATCGATAGGTCAACGCAGCAATATTCAGGACGGCAGCGTTCTACACGTGACCCATAAATCCTCTTACAAGCCTGAGGGAAATCCACTGATCATTGGAGAGGATGTGACGGTTGGCCACAAAGTGATGCTGCACGGCTGCACTATCGGCAACCGCGTACTGGTTGGTATGGGTTCGATCTTATTAGATGGTGTCGTCGTTGGCGATGACGTCATGATTGGCGCGGGAAGTCTGGTACCACAGAACAAACAGCTGGAAAGCGGCTTCCTTTACTTTGGCAATCCGGTCAAACAGATCCGCCCCCTGACAGAGGCGGAGCGGGAAGGCCTTAAGTATTCAGCAAATAACTATGTGAAATGGAAAGATGAATATCTGGATCAGGAGAGCCAGACCCAACCCTGAGCATCCTCCTGATTATCGCGGATCAATGCCTCTGCCTCTTCCTCAAGATCCCAACGATGTTTCTGGAATGCGGCCAGCCACTGCGCTGGCCCCTCTGCGCCAAAACGCTGCTGCAGGATCTGCCCTGAAATTGCGCAGGTTAATTGCATCCCATTAACCAGCGCGGGAAACACCACGCCCTGCCGTTCGGCATCCCATGATTCCCGATCGGGAAACTGAATCGCCTGATTCATGCATTCAGTTCCTGTTGCAGCCTTTCTATAACCGGGGTGATAGCCGGCAGGACGCCGTGCCATAGCAGAACGGCATGGGCGGCTTGCGCCACCAGCATTCCCAGCCCGTCAGCACAGTGGGTTGCGCCATGCTGCTGGCACCAGTGAAGAAACGGTGTCGGCCCTTTCTGGTAGAACATGTCATAGCAATACACGTCAGCGTTGACAACAGATGCCGGGATAGCCGGTACATCACCGTCTATTCCACTGGACGTCGCATTGATGATCAGATCGAATGTTTCCCCGGATAAGGTATCCATCTCCCTTGCGCTGACGCTGCCGGTATGAGCGAAGAGCGTGGCTAACTCATGGGCACGAGCGTAGGTGCGATTGACGATCGTGACGGCACATCCCAGCGACAGCAGCGGCAGCAGCACCCCACGCGATGCGCCACCGGCACCGATAAGCAGGATCCGCTGGCGTGGCTTAATGAATCCCAGACGCTCCAGATCGCTCAGCAGACCAATACCGTCCGTGTTGTCGCCCAGCAAACGCCCGTCTTCGAGACGTTTCAGGGTATTCACCGCTCCCGCCAGCGCAGCGCGTTCTGTCAGTTCATCCGCGCGCGCAAAAGCTTCTTCTTTAAAAGGAACAGTAACATTGGCGCCCTTTCCTCCCTGCGCAAAAAACTGATTGAGAGAAGAGACAAAATCGTCCAGCGGCGCTAGCACACGTCCATAAGGATGGATAATCCCTAACTGGCAGGCAAACAGCTGGTGAATAGAAGGCGACTTGCTGTGCGCGATCGGATTACCAAAAACAGCATAGGTTTCCATGGTTCACCCCTGGCGGAACAGTTCACCCGTCAGGGCATCACGTATTTCAGATGGATTTTGCCGTCCGCCCGTAGCGCCATCCACGACCGGGAAGCTGTCACCAAACTGAGCACGGACTTCTGCGGTGGTGCGGCAAGGCGGTTGCCCGGTGAGATTGGCGCTCGTCGAGACCAGCGGTTTTCCGTAGGCTTCGCACAATTCAATCACCAGCGGATGGTTGGTCACGCGTACAGCCAGCGAATCAAAACGACCAGTCAGCCAGCGTGGTGTTTCAGGACGCGCCGGGAATACAAACGTCACCGGTCCTGGCCAGCAGGAAAAGATCGCTGCCCGCTGCGAATCACTTAACCGTGAATCATCAATATATGGCTTGAGTTGCTCAAAGCTAGCGGCGATAAGGATCAATCCCTTCTCAACAGGACGCTGCTTCAGCTCCAGCAGACGCATAACGGCCGTTTCGCTGTCAGGGTCGCAGCCGACGCCAAAAACGGCTTCCGTGGGATAGGCGATGACATGTTCATTATTCAGGACCGCCACGGCATGGGCGACGGCTTCTGAGGGCAGGTTATTGTTCACTGATTTATTCCGCCGGGATCGGCTTTCCACATTGTTTACTGGCACAGAAGCGTCTGAGCCCCTGCGCCGTCTTCTTTTCTATTAACAGCGGGTAATGGCATTCAGGGCATTCGCCCGCCACCGGTTTAAAATTGATAACGAACTGGCAATCAGGATAGCGATCGCAGGAGTGAAAGGTTTTACCGAAACGGGAACGACGCTGGACCAGATGGCCTTGTCCGCACTGCGGGCAAGCAATAGCCGTCTCATCTGGTTTATCAATTACCTCAGTATGTTCGCATTCCGGATAGTGGCTACAGCCAATGAACATCCCAAAACGCCCCTGACGTAGCACCATAACCGCGCCGCACGATGGGCATACTTGCCCCTCCAGCACCTTAACGACATGCCCGTCAGCCTGACTTTTCAGGGGACGGATATAGTCACAGTCCGGATAATGCGAACAGCCGAGAAACGGGCCATGTTTCCCGGAACGGATCACCAGTTCAGCCCCGCACTGTGGGCAGGGCTCATTTTTACGCACCGAAAACAGTGCTGATTTGGTCATAACAACTCGATGTTGCTGCAAAAAGATTAATGCAGCATACCTTCATTTACTTCGAAGAGTAATTCTTCCATTTGCTGATAGGCGTTTTCACAGCCCGGAATATTGAACAGTACCATCAGGATGACCCATTTCAGGTCCTCCAGCTCAAATTCTGCCGTATCCAGCGCCAGTACGCGCTCTATCACCATTTCTCGCGTTTCGAGGTTCAACACCTGAATCTGCTCGAGGAAGAGTAAAAACCCCCGGCAACTGGCGTCCAGACGCTGGCACTCCTCTTCGGTATATACCCGAAGCGACAGCGGGTCGGAAGCGAGCTGCATGGGTTCAACGAGACCTTCCTGATAATCAGCCAGTTTCTCGAGCCACATTAACGCGTTATAGATATCTTCCCGCTCAAAACCTGCGTCGGTAAGATCCCGCGTCAGTTTGTCCTGATCCACGCGCATTTCTGCTTCGCTATGGATGTAAGTTTCAAACAAATACATGAGTACGTCGAACATGGCTTGCCCTCCTTAATCGGACATAGCCGCCGGGTACAGCTGCGATCCAGCCTGCTAACTCCAGTTCAAGTAGCTGAGCTACGGTTACTGGCACAGATTGGCCGGCACGTTCAGCGACAACGTCAACAGGTGTTACCTCATCTCCTACGTTAGCCAGGAGCTCCGGAAATGGCAATGCTACAGACGGCTGATCGGCGCAATTATTTATCGAATCAGACGTATCAGTTAGCCAGGCCAGCTCGTTGTGCCAGTATTCCACAATATCCTCTGGCGAGGTCACCGGCACCGCGCCTTGCTTAATTAACCAGTGTGGGCCTTCCGATCCCGGATTGCTTATCGGCCCAGGCAGGGCAAACACATCCCTTCCCTGTTCCAGAGCACAGCGGACGGTAACCAGCGAACCGCTTCTCAATGCCGCCTCAACCACCAGCACGCCCAGGCTCAGGCCGCTGATAATCCGGTTGCGTCTGGGGAAATGCGCGGGAAGCGGCGGCGTTATAAGTGGAAATTCAGACACCAGCGCACCGCCATTATCGACGATCTGCTGGGCGAGGCTCGCATGGCGCCGCGGATAAACCTGGCCCAGTCCGTTGCCCAGTACCGCGATGGTTTTGCCCTCGGCCGCGAGCGCGCCGCGATGCGCGACGCCATCAATGCCTAACGCCAACCCACTGGTGATAGTTATCCCTTTACGCGCCAACGTTTCGCTGAACAGCTTCCCCCAGCGAGCGCCATACCAGGAATGCAAGCGACTGCCAATAACGGCAAGCTGCGCGCTGTGAAGCAGAGCGGGATCGCCGCTGACCAGCAACGCGCCGGGATAATCAACGATGGCCCTTAGCCGCGGCGGAAAGCGTGGATCGTCGGCCAGTAACAGATGATGTTCCGGGTGCTCCAGCCAGCGCCGCGTCTCGTCAAGCTCACGCCCGTCAAGCCGAAAAAATAACGTTGCCTGCGCCGCGGTCATCCCGACGGCATGCAGCGCTTCATGATCAACGCTGGCGGCTGCGCATAAGCGCTGAGCGATCTCTACCATCCTGTCGCCATACAAGCTACTGACCTTCATCAGCCGCAGCCAAATCTCGTCGGGCGTCATCCTTACCCCCTGCCATAAGCGGTATTGACAATCTTTGCGATTGGACAGTGAGACTGTCAATTGCAGGGTGTTTTGTCTAGAATAGAGCTAATAATCTTATCAACTCCTGAATACGACTCTGGAACTTTATGGCAGTTTTGCAAGTGTTACATATTCCGGACGAGCGCCTTCGCAAAGTCGCCGAGCCGGTCAAAGAAGTGAATGCGGAAATTCAGCGTATCGTCGATGATATGTTCGACACCATGTACGCTGAGGAGGGCATTGGTCTGGCCGCGACCCAGGTCGATATCCATCAGCGCATTATCGTTATTGATGTGTCGGAAAATCGTGAAGAGCAGCTGGTGTTAATCAACCCGGAGCTGCTGGAAAAAGATGGCGAAACCGGCATTGAAGAAGGCTGCCTGTCTATTCCGGAACAGCGCGCCCTGGTGCCGCGTGCGGAAAAAGTGAAGATCCGCGCGCTGGATCGCGACGGTAAGCCATTTGAACTGGAGGCCGATGGCCTGCTGGCTATCTGTATTCAGCATGAGATGGATCATCTGGTCGGCAAACTGTTTATTGATTATCTGTCACCGCTCAAACAACAGCGCATTCGTCAGAAGGTTGAGAAACTGGATCGTTTACGTTCCCGTGCCTGATAACAAGGAATACCGTGTCACAATCACTACGTATCATTTTCGCCGGCACCCCCGATTTTGCAGCGCGTCATCTTGACGCGCTGTTGTCGTCTGAACATCAGGTTGTTGGCGTATTCACTCAGCCAGACCGCCCTGCTGGCCGCGGCAAAAAATTGATGCCGAGCCCGGTAAAGGTGCTGGCTGAAGCCCATAACTTACCTGTATTCCAGCCATCCTCCCTGCGTCCGCAGGACAACCAACAATTAGTCGCCGATCTCGGCGCCGATATTATGGTGGTGGTGGCGTACGGTTTGATTCTGCCGAAAGCGGTGCTGGAGATGCCCCGTCTGGGCTGTATCAACGTTCACGGCTCCCTGCTGCCGCGCTGGCGTGGCGCAGCGCCGATCCAGCGTTCGCTGTGGGCGGGGGATAGCGAAACAGGCGTAACCATCATGCAGATGGACGTCGGCCTTGATACGGGTGATATGCTGTATAAGCTTTCCTGCCCCATTACCGCAGAGGATACCAGCGGCAGCCTGTACGATAAGCTGGCCGAGCTCGGCCCTCAAGGTCTGCTGGCAACTTTGGCCCAGCTGGCCAACGGCACCGCACAGCCTGAAGTACAGGATGAATCGCTGGTGTGCCACGCCGAGAAGCTGAGTAAAGAAGAAGCTCGCATCGACTGGTCGCTTTCCGCCGCACAGCTGGAGCGCTGCATCCGCGCCTTTAATCCGTGGCCAATGAGCTGGCTGGAAATTGACGGGCAGCCGCTAAAAGTGTGGCGGGCATCGGTCATTGCCGAAGCCGCACATGCCGAACCAGGTACTATCGTGGCAGCAACCAAACAGGGTATCCAGGTCGCCACAGGCGATGGGATCCTCAGTCTGGAATCGCTACAGCCTGCGGGTAAAAAAGCGATGAGCGCCCAGGATTTACTCAATTCCCGCCGGGAGTGGTTTACGCCTGGCACCCGTCTCGCCTGACGGTCGTCTCTTCTGAAGCCCGGGTTCGCCGGGCATTTTTATTTTTGCGCTTATGAAAAAGAATATAAATTTACGCAGCCTGGCCGCCCAGGCTATCGAGCAAGTCGTTGAAAAAGGTCAGTCTTTAAGCAACGTCCTGCCCCCTCTACAGCAAAAAGTCAGCGATAAAGACAAAGCGCTGCTGCAGGAGCTGTGTTTTGGCGTACTGCGTACGCTCAGCCAGCTGGAGTGGCTTATCAGCAAGCTGATGGCGCGTCCGATGACCGGCAAACAGCGCACCGTGCACTTTCTGATTATGGTTGGGCTCTATCAGTTACTCTACACCCGCATCCCTCCACACGCCGCGCTGGCTGAAACGGTAGAAGGCGCGGTGGCGATTAAGCGCCCGCAGCTTAAAGGGCTGATCAATGGGGTGTTACGCCAGTTTCAGCGCCAACAGGAAGAGCTACTGGCAGAATTCGCCGGGCAGGAAAACCGCTACCTTCATCCCAAATGGCTGCTGAAGCGTCTGCAGCTGGCCTGGCCGCAACACTGGCAGGAGATTGTCGACGCTAACAACCAGCGCCCGCCGATGTGGCTGCGCGTTAACCGCAACCATCATTCCCGAGATGAATGGCTTGCTCTGCTTAAAGAGGCCGGTTTAGAAGGTTTCACCCACCCTGACTATCCCGACGCCGTGCGTCTGGCCACCCCTGCCCCGGTCCATACGTTGCCGGGTTTTGCCGAAGGATGGGTAACCGTTCAGGATGCCTCGGCCCAGGGCTGCATGCGCTATCTGCAGCCGGAAAACGGCGAGCGCATTCTTGATCTCTGCGCTGCGCCGGGCGGCAAGACGACGCATATTCTGGAGGTCGCTCCCCAGGCTGAGGTCATGGCGGTGGACATTGATGAACAGCGTCTTTCCCGCGTCTATGACAACCTGAAACGGCTGGGCATGAAAGCCGAAGTCAAACAGGGCGATGGTCGCTTCCCTGAGCAGTGGTGTGGCAGCGAGCAGTTCGATCGCATTCTGCTGGATGCCCCCTGTTCCGCCACCGGTGTTATTCGCCGCCATCCGGATATCAAATGGCTGCGCCGGGATCGGGATATCGCCGATTTAGCCCAGCTACAGGCCGAGATCCTCAATGCCATCTGGGGGCATCTGAAACCAGGCGGCACGTTGGTTTACGCTACCTGTTCTATTCTGCCGGAAGAGAATAGCCAGCAAATTGCCGCCTTCCTCGCGCGGACCCCGGATGCGGAGCTTGACGCAACCGGTACGCCGGCAAGCCCGGGACAGCAAAATCTGCCGGGTGCGGAAGAAGGCGATGGCTTCTTTTACGCTAAGCTAATCAAACGTCGCAACTAATGGATCACTGCAGATGAAGATTATTATTCTGGGCGCCGGCCAGGTCGGCGGCACGCTGGCGGAGAACCTCGTCGGCGAGAACAATGATATTACGCTGGTTGATACCAATGGCGACCGTCTGCGCAGCCTGCAGGATAAGTTCGACCTGCGTGTCGTCCAGGGGCACGGTTCTCACCCCCGCGTACTGCGCGAGGCAGGAGCCGATGATGCCGATATGCTGGTGGCGGTCACCAGTTCGGATGAAACCAACATGGTGGCCTGCCAGGTCGCCTATTCGTTATTCAATACGCCAAACCGTATTGCTCGTATTCGTGCGCCTGATTACGTCCGCGATGCGGAAAAGCTCTTCAATTCTGAAGCAGTGCCCATCGATCACTTAATCGCTCCGGAACAGCTGGTCATCGACAATATTCACCGTCTGATAGAATATCCCGGCGCGCTGCAGGTCGTGAACTTCGCGGAAGGGAAAGTCAGCCTCGCCGTGGTGAAAGCCTATTACGGTGGTCCGCTGGTGGGTAATGCATTGTCCACCATGCGTGAGCATATGCCGCATATCGATACGCGCGTGGCCGCTATTTTCCGCCACGATCGCCCCATTCGCCCACAGGGTTCGACGATTGTCGAGGCCGGCGATGAAGTCTTCTTTATTGCCGCCTCGCAGCATATCAGGGCGGTCATGAGCGAACTCCAGCGTCTGGAGAAGCCTTATAAACGCATCATGTTGGTCGGCGGCGGCAATATTGGCGCGGGCCTGGCCCATAAGCTGGAAAAAGACTACAGCGTTAAGCTTATTGAGCGCAATCAGCAGCGAGCCGCTGAGCTGGCAGAAAAACTGCAGCATACTATCGTCTTCTACGGTGATGCATCGGATCAGGAGCTGCTGGCCGAAGAGCATATTGACCAGGTGGACCTGTTTATTGCCGTCACTAACGATGACGAAGCAAACATCATGTCTGCGATGCTGGCCAAGCGAATGGGGGCTAAAAAAGTGATGGTGCTGATCCAGCGTAGAGCCTATGTGGATCTGGTTCAGGGTAGCGTCATCGATATCGCGATATCGCCTCAGCAGGCCACGATTTCCGCCCTACTCAGCCATGTTCGTAAAGCCGATATTGTCGGCGTCTCCTCCCTGCGCCGCGGCGTTGCGGAAGCGATCGAAGCAGTGGCACACGGCGATGAGAGCACCTCGCGGGTGGTCGGGCGATCGATCGATGAGATCAAGCTTCCGCCAGGCACGATCATTGGCGCCGTCGTGCGTGGGAATGACGTGATGATCGCCAATAATAATCTGCGGATCGAGCAGGGCGATCATGTGATCATGTTTTTGACTGATAAAAAGTTTATTTCCGATGTAGAAAGGCTGTTCCAGCCAAGTCCTTTCTTCCTCTAATTCCCAGGGCGTCGAACAGGCGCCTTTTATTATCCCTTATTATTCAAAGGTTAATATTTTCCTGTAACGCTCTACGGGGAATGGCAAATGAAAATACATTTGTTAAACTTACAACGTCAGCTGGCTCAAGGAGAATAAAATGAGTTTTTTAAAAGAGTTTCGCGAATTCGCGATGCGCGGGAACGTTGTCGATTTGGCAGTGGGTGTGATCATCGGCGCAGCATTCGGTAAAATTGTTTCGTCGCTGGTCGCGGATATTATTATGCCGCCGCTCGGCCTGTTGATTGGCGGGATCGATTTTAAACAGTTTGCCGTCACGCTGCGCGATGCCCAGGGTGATGTACCGGCAGTGGTGATGCACTATGGGGTGTTTATTCAGAACGTTTTCGATTTCATCATTGTCGCATTTGCCATTTTCATGGCGATTAAACTGATGAATAAGTTAAATCGCAAGAAAGAAGAGGCTCCGGCGGCACCGCCAGCGCCCTCTAAAGAAGAAGTACTGCTGAGCGAAATTCGCGATCTGCTGAAAGAACAAAACAAGCGTTCTTAATCAGCAGCGAAAGCAGAAGGCCAGTGGTAAAAAAGCGATTCGCTTGCTTGCCACTGGCCTCCCGGTCCATCCTTGCTGCATGTTTATCTTTACGTTGATAGCTTCCCTTCCCTTTCTTGTTCTTCTCTACACGCTGCCTGAATAATGGATCGTGGAGAAGTGCCTCAATGGCGTTATCTTTAATTTGCCCTTTGGTATGCTGATAGCGACTCATAGTAACTCCAGTACATGTGTGAATTCCGCGCGAGTGTAGATCCGCGCGCACAAAAAATCAACGGCTGGCATTGCCGTTACTGGCGCCTTGCTCAAGGGCCTCGAGGATCGAACAGTAAACGCTGCTGTGAGCTGTGCCGCAGCAGGCGTCGTTGAGCCGTTGCAGAGAGCGACGCATCGTTTGTAGCTCGTTGATCCTCGCCTCAACTTCGCTTAATCGCGCCTGAACGATCCCTTTCGACTCCTGACAGGTGTGATGTTCCGGATCGATACGGATCGACAATAATTCGCGGATCGCTTCCAGAGTAAAGCCCAGCTGACGGGCATAGCGAATAAAGCGCAGACGCTGAAGATCGTTATCCGAGTAAAGACGAAATCCCCCCTCAGTGCGCACGTCATGATCCATCATTTGCTGTTTTTCATAATAACGGATGGTATCTGGCGTCACATCAGCCAGTTTTGCCAGCTCACCAATACGATACATATTCACTCCTGATTGATTTTATGCAGCAACGCATCGGCGTACTCACCGCGTAAAAAGTCGGTGTTCAGTCCTGCCTGACGCAGCTTAAGCTCGAGCAGAGCAAGGCGCTTGCTGAGTTCGCCATGCCGCGGGTCGTCCTGACGCACACCCTTAAGCAAGTCTGCCAGAGCCACCGCCTCTCTGCGCTGCTCCAGCTCCGGGGGAAGACACCCTGCATTCTTCAGAAGGCGATAGCCTGCCCGCAGCTCGGCCGGTACATGCGAATCGTCATCGAGAGTTAGCGGCTCGCCGCTACCGGGTAAATTATCGAACTCGCCTTTGGTTTGGGCATCAAGGATATGGCGTTCTGCCCACTGATCCAGTAACCACATTCTACGGCTCCGAGGGATGAACAAAAAGAGTACAGATATTGTAGTGAAGTGGGGATGAGGTAGATATAAAAAAACCCGCCGGGGCGGGTTTTTTTACGTTACTACAGATTACTCTGCAGCAGCTTCTGCTTTCGGCTCAGCACGATCAACCAGCTCGATGTATGCCATCGGCGCGTTGTCGCCTGCACGGAAGCCACACTTCAGAATGCGAGTGTAACCACCGGCGCGGCTCGCGAAACGCGGGCCCAGCTCGTTAAACAGTTTTGCCACGATCTCGTTGTCACGAGTGCGGGCGAATGCCAGACGACGATTAGCAACGCTATCAGTCTTGGCAAGAGTAATCAGCGGCTCAACTACGCGACGCAGTTCTTTCGCTTTCGGCAGGGTCGTCTTGATGATTTCATGACGAACCAGCGAACCTGCCATGTTACGGAACATAGCCTGGCGATGGCTGCTGTTGCGGTTCAGTTGACGACCACTCTTACGATGGCGCATGACCTTATCCTTCTCAGTAAAACCTTAACCTGTGATCCGGTTACTCGTCAGCAATGCTTGCTGGTGGCCAGTTTTCCAGGCGCATGCCCAGAGACAGTCCACGGGAAGCCAGCACGTCTTTAATCTCAGTAAGAGATTTTTTACCCAGGTTCGGCGTTTTCAGCAACTCAACCTCGGTACGCTGTACCAGATCACCGATATAGTGGATAGCTTCTGCCTTGAGGCAGTTAGCAGAGCGGACAGTCAATTCCAGATCGTCAACAGGGCGCAGCAGGATCGGATCGAATTCTGGTTTCTCTTCTTTCACTTCTGGCTGACGTACATCACGTAAGTCAACAAAAGCTTCCAGTTGTTCAGCCAGGATGGTTGCCGCACGACGAATCGCCTCTTCAGGATCGATTGTGCCGTTGGTTTCCATTTCGATGACCAGCTTGTCCAGGTCGGTACGCTGTTCTACACGCGCAGCTTCAACATTGTAGGCAATACGCTCTACAGGGCTGTAGCAGGCGTCGACCAGCAGACGGCCGATTGGGCGCTCATCTTCTTCCGAATGAATTCGGGCAGAAGCCGGCACATAACCGCGACCGCGCTGAACTTTGATACGCATGCTGATAGCAGCGTTCTCATCAGTCAGGTGGCAAATCACGTGCTGCGGCTTGACGATTTCGACATCACCGTCGTGGGTAATGTCGGCTGCGGTCACAGGGCCAATGCCAGATTTATTCAAAGTAAGGATGACTTCATCTTTACCCTGAACTCTCACCGCCAGCCCTTTCAGGTTGAGCAGGATTTCAAGGATGTCTTCCTGAACGCCTTCTTTGGTGCTGTACTCGTGCAGTACACCATCAATCTCAACCTCGGTCACCGCGCAACCCGGCATCGATGAGAGCAGAATACGGCGCAGTGCGTTACCCAGAGTATGGCCGAAGCCACGCTCTAAAGGCTCAAGGGTCACCTTGGCGTGCGTCGAACTCACTTGCTCGATATCGACCAGGCGCGGTTTTAGAAACTCTGTCACAGAACCCTGCATTGTGTCCTCTCTTTGGTACTAAGCTTTACTTGGAGTAAAGCTCGACGATCAGGTGTTCGTTAATGTCCGCAGACAGATCAGAACGCTCCGGCTGACGCTTGAACGTACCTTCCATCTTGCCAGCATCAACTTCCAGCCAGGTTGGCTTTTCACGCTGCTCAGCCAGCTCCAGAGCGGCTTTCACGCGAGATTGCTTTTTCGCTTTCTCACGAATGCTGACAACGTCATTCGCTTTAACCTGATAAGAAGCGATGTTAACAACACGACCGTTTACCATAATCGCTTTGTGGCTAACCAGCTGGCGTGCTTCAGCACGAGTGGCGCCGAAGCCCATACGGTATACAACGTTGTCCAGACGACCTTCCAGCAGAGCCAACAGGTTTTCACCGGTGTTGCCTTTCAGACGTGCTGCTTCTTTATAGTAGTTACGGAACTGACGCTCCAGCACACCGTACATACGGCGAACTTTTTGCTTTTCACGCAACTGCACACCATAGTCAGACAGACGCGGCTTACGCGCACCGTGCTGGCCAGGAGCTTGTTCAATTTTACACTTGGTATCGATCGCGCGAACGCCAGACTTAAGGAATAAGTCGGTGCCCTCACGACGGCTCAGCTTGAGCTTAGGACCCAAATATCTTGCCATTTTCTTTCTCCAACTAACCTGGAAAACGCAGCGTTATACGCGACGTTTTTTCGGCGGACGACAACCGTTATGAGGGATCGGAGTCACATCAGTAATATTAGTGATGCGGAAACCAGCGGCGTTCAGTGCACGAATGGTAGATTCGCGACCCGGACCCGGACCTTTGACCATAACTTCCAGATTCTTGATGCCGTATTCTTTTACGGCTTCTGCGCAACGCTCTGCTGCAACCTGAGCTGCGAACGGAGTGGATTTGCGAGAACCACGGAAACCGGAACCACCGGCTGTTGCCCAACCCAGTGCGTTACCCTGACGATCAGTAATGGTAACGATGGTGTTGTTAAAAGAAGCATGGATATGAGCCACGCCGTCAGAGACTTGTTTTCTTACACGCTTACGTGCACGAATTGGTGCCTTTGCCATTATTCAATCACCCCGATTATTTCTTGATCGGTTTACGCGGACCCTTACGGGTACGTGCGTTGGTCTTGGTACGCTGACCGCGAACCGGGAGACCACGACGATGACGCAAACCACGGTAGCAACCAAGGTCCATCAGACGCTTGATGCTCAGGGTGATTTCACGGCGCAGATCACCTTCAACGACAAATTTACCTACTGCTTCACGCAGAATATCAATTTGTTCTTCAGACAGCTCACTGATCTTAACATTTTCAGCGATGCCCGTTTCAGCGCAGATGGCTTTAGAACGGGTTTTGCCGATACCGAAAATAGCGGTTAAAGCGATTACGGTATGTTTGTGATCAGGAATGTTAATGCCTGCTATACGGGCCACTATGCACTCCTACTATTTAATATGTACGCACCATGCTGAAAAGCCCGTTTTCAGGATACTCAAATGGAAACGTACAGACATACAAAAGATTGGCTGGCTAATCTAGCCAGCTCAATCCAACTTTGCAAGAAAAATATGCGAAAAAATCAGCCTTGGCGCTGTTTATGCTTCGGCTCGGCACTGCAAATCACACGGATGACGCCATCACGCTTAACGATTTTGCAGTTACGGCATAATTTCTTGACGGAAGCACGAACTTTCATTTTTACTCTCCGTAACTTCTCGGGCGACCAGTTTTAGCGGCCGTAGCCTTTCAGGTTCGCCTTCTTCAATGCAGACTCATACTGACTGGACATCATCAGAGTTTGCACTTGAGCCATAAAGTCCATAATCACGACAACAACGATAAGCAGCGAGGTCCCACCGAAGTAGAACGGCACTTTCATCGCGTCACGCATGAACTCCGGGATCAGGCAGATAAAAGTAATGTACAACGCACCAACCAGAGTCAGGCGAGTCATCACTTTATCGATATACTTCGCCGTTTGCTCTCCCGGACGAATTCCTGGTACAAATGCACCGGACTTCTTCAGGTTATCTGCTGTTTCACGCGGGTTGAAAACCAACGCCGTGTAGAAGAAACAGAAGAAGATGATTGCAGACGCATAGAGTAACACATAAAGCGGTTGCCCAGGCTGCAAATACAGCGAAATTGTTGTCAGCCAGTTCCAACCAGTACCACCCCCGAACCATGACGTGATGGTTGCCGGGAACAGTATAATACTGGAAGCGAAGATTGCCGGGATTACCCCCGCCATATTCACTTTCAGCGGTAAATGTGTGCTCTGTGCAGCATAGACACGACGACCCTGTTGACGTTTCGCGTAGTTTACCACAATGCGGCGTTGACCACGTTCAACGAATACAACAAAGAAGGTCACTGCAAATACTAATACTGCAACCAACAGCAACAGGAGGAAGTGCAGGTCGCCTTGACGCGCTTGCTCGATAGTATGGGCGATGGCCGGCGGGAGTCCCGCAACGATACCGGCGAAGATAATGATCGAGATACCGTTACCGATACCGCGTTCAGTGATCTGTTCGCCGAGCCACATCAGGAACATAGTCCCTGTGACCAGACTGACAACAGCGGTGAAATAGAATGCAAAGCCTGGATTAATCACCAGGCCCTGCATACCAGGCATATTCGGCAGACCGGTAGCAATACCGATCGACTGGAATATCGCCAGCACCAGAGTACCGTAGCGGGTGTACTGGCTGATCTTACGACGACCAGACTCCCCTTCTTTCTTCAGTTCTGCCAGCGGTTGATAAACCACCGTCAGCAGCTGCACGATGATTGATGCCGAAATGTACGGCATAATCCCCAGTGCAAAGATAGAAGCACGGCTGAGAGCACCACCAGAGAACATGTTGAACATTTCAATGATGGTGCCTCGCTGTTGCTCAAGCAGTTTGGCAAGTACAGCGGCATCAATACCAGGGATCGGAATAAAAGAGCCAATACGGAACACTATCAGCGCACCGACCACAAACAGAAGTCTGCGTTTCAGTTCGCCAAGGCCACCTTTGGCACTTTGAAAATCTAATCCCGGTTGTTTAGCCATCTGCTACTTATTCCTCAATTTTACCGCCAGCAGCTTCGATAGCAGCACGAGCACCTTTAGTCACACGCAGGCCACGAACAGTTACCGGACGAGTTACCTCACCAGACAGGATCACTTTCGCGAACTCGATCTGGACACCGATAATGTTAGCCGCTTTCAGCGCGTTCAGGTCTACTACATCGCCTTCTACGTGAGCCAGATCGGAGAGACGGATCTCTGCGGTGATCATCGCTTTACGAGAAGTGAAGCCGAATTTCGGCAGACGACGGTACAGAGGCATCTGACCACCTTCGAAACCGCGACGTACGCCACCGCCAGAACGAGATTTCTGACCTTTGTGACCACGACCACCGGTTTTACCGAGGCCAGAACCGATACCACGACCCAGGCGTTTACCCGCCTTTTTGGAGCCTTCGGCCGGAGACAGAGTATTTAAACGCATCTCTTACTCCTCAACTTTAACCATGAAGGAAACCGCGTTGACCATACCACGAACAGCAGGAGTATCCTCGCGCTCTACGGTGTGACCAATACGACGCAGACCCAGGCCAAGCAGCGTTGCCTTGTGTTTCGGCAGACGACCGATTGCACTGCGGGTTTGAGTAATTTTAATAGTCTTTGCCATGGTTTATTTCCCCAGAATTTCTTCAACGGATTTACCACGCTTGGCAGCGACCATATCCGGGGACTTCATGTTTTCCAGACCGTCGATAGTTGCACGAACCACGTTAATCGGGTTGGTGGAACCATACGCTTTAGCCAGAACGTTACGAACCCCAGCGACTTCCAGAACGGCGCGCATTGCACCACCGGCGATGATACCGGTACCTTCGGAAGCCGGCTGCATGAATACACGAGAACCCGTGTGAGTACCCTTAACCGGGTGCTGCAGGGTGCCGTGGTTCAGCGCGACGTTAATCATATTGCGACGGGCTTTTTCCATCGCTTTCTGGATCGCTGCTGGAACTTCACGCGCTTTACCGTAACCAAAACCAACGCGACCGTTACCATCGCCTACTACAGTCAGAGCTGTGAAGGAGAAAATACGACCACCTTTAACGGTTTTAGATACGCGGTTTACCGCGATCAGCTTTTCCTGCAGTTCGCCAGCTTGTTTTTCGATGTGAGCCATCTTACACCTCTACCTTAGAACTGAAGGCCAGCTTCACGGGCAGCATCTGCCAGTGCCTGGACACGACCATGATATTGGAACCCGGAACGGTCAAAGGAAACATCTTTGATGCCTTTTTCCAGAGCGCGTTCAGCGACAGCTTTACCCACAGCTGCAGCAGCGTCTTTGTTACCGGTGTACTTCAGTTGTTCAGCGATAGCTTTTTCTACAGTAGAAGCAGCTACCAGAACTTCAGAACCATTCGGTGCAATTACCTGTGCGTAAATGTGACGCGGGGTACGATGTACCACCAGGCGAGTTGCGCCCAGCTCCTGGAGCTTGCGGCGTGCGCGGGTCGCACGACGGATACGAGCAGATTTCTTATCCATAGTGTTACCTTACTTCTTCTTAGCCTCTTTGGTACGCACGACTTCGTCGGCGTAACGAACACCCTTGCCTTTGTAAGGCTCAGGACGACGGTAGGCGCGCAGATCTGCTGCAACCTGGCCGATCACCTGCTTATCAGCGCCTTTCAGCACGATTTCAGTCTGAGTCGGACATTCTGCAGTGATACCCGCAGGCAGCTGATGATCAACCGGGTGAGAGAAACCTAAAGCCAGGTTTACTACATTCCCTTTGACCGCTGCACGATAACCTACACCAACCAGCTGCAGCTTCTTAGTGAAGCCTTCGGTAACACCGATAACCATTGAGTTCAGCAGGGCACGCGCGGTACCAGCCTGAGCCCAACCGTCTGCGTAACCATCACGCGGACCGAAGGTCAGTGCATTATCTGCATGTTTAACTTCAACAGCATCGTTGAGAGTACGAGTCAGCTCGCCGTTTTTACCTTTGATCGTAATAACCTGACCGTTGATTTTTACATCAACGCCGGCAGGAACAACGACCGGTGCTTTAGCAACACGAGACATTTTTTCCTCCGATTAGGCTACGTAGCAGATAATTTCGCCACCAAGACCAGCCTGGCGCGCTGCACGATCAGTCATAACACCTTTAGAGGTAGAAACAACTGCGATACCCAGACCGGCCATAACTTTCGGCAGCTCATCTTTTTTCTTATAGATGCGCAGACCTGGGCGGCTGACACGCTGAATGCTTTCTACAACAGCTTTACCCTGGAAATACTTAAGAGTCAGTTCCAGTTCCGGCTTGGTGTCGCCTTCAACTTTAAAATCTTCGATAAAACCTTCTTCCTTCAGCACGTTGGCGATTGCCACTTTCAGCTTGGAGGAAGGCATGGTGACCGCAGCTTTGTTCGCGGCCTGACCGTTACGGATACGGGTCAGCATATCCGCGATCGGATCTTGCATGCTCATCTGTCTTTACTCCCGTGATTCAATTGGTGACAATTACCAGCTAGCCTTTTTCAGACCCGGGATTTCACCGCGCATAGCGGCTTCACGGACCTTAATACGGCTCAACCCGAACTTCCGCAGGAAACCATGCGGACGACCTGTTTGACGGCAGCGGTTACGCTGACGAGACGGGCTGGAATCACGCGGCAGAGTCTGCAGCTTGAGAACGGCATTCCAACGATCTTCGTCGGTTGCGTTCACATCAGAGATGATAGCTTTCAGTTCAGCGCGTTTAGCGAAGAATTTATCAGCTAAAGCCACGCGCTTTACTTCGCGTGCTTTCATTGATTGCTTAGCCATTAAGTAACCCTACCTTACTTGCGGAACGGGAAGTCAAAGGCAGCCAGCAGAGCACGGCCTTCTTCGTCAGATTTCGCAGTAGTGGTAATGGTAATATCCAAACCACGAACGCGGTCGACTTTATCGTAGTCGATTTCTGGGAAGATGATCTGCTCACGGACACCCATGCTGTAGTTGCCACGACCGTCGAAAGACTTAGCGGACAGGCCGCGGAAGTCACGAATACGCGGTACAGCAATAGTGATCAGGCGCTCAAAGAACTCCCACATGCGTTCGCCACGCAGAGTTACTTTACAGCCGATCGGATAGCCCTGACGGATTTTGAAGCCTGCAACTGATTTGCGTGCTTTGGTGATCAGCGGTTTTTGACCGGAGATTGCTGCCAGGTCAGCTGCTGCGTTATCCAGCAGTTTCTTGTCAGCGATCGCTTCACCAACACCCATGTTCAGGGTGATCTTCTCGACCCGAGGGACTTGCATGACAGAATTGTAGTTAAACTCAGTCATGAGTTTCTTAACTACTTCGTCTTTGTAGTAATCATGCAGTTTCGCCATCGTACTACTCCAAATTACTTGATAGTTTCGCTGTTAGACTTGAAGAAACGGACTTTTTTGCCGTCTTCGAATCTAAAGCCTACACGGTCAGCCTTGCCGGTTGCCGCATTGAAGATTGCAACGTTAGAAACCTGAATTGCAGCTTCTTTTTCAACGATGCCGCCTGGTTGGTTCAGAGCCGGAACCGGCTTCTGGTGTTTCTTAACCAGGTTGATACCTTCAACAATGACCTTGCCGGAAGACAGGACATTCTTAACTTTACCGCGCTTACCTTTATCTTTACCGGTTAACACGATAACTTCGTCATCACGACGGATTTTCGCTGCCATGATTCGCTCCTTAGAGTACTTCTGGTGCCAGAGAGATAATTTTCATGAACTTCTCGGTACGAAGTTCACGAGTTACCGGCCCAAAAATACGCGTACCGATAGGCTGCTCGCTGTTATTGTTCAGAATAACGCATGCATTACCATCGAAGCGAATGACAGAACCGTCCGGGCGACGAACACCCTTCTTGGTGCGCACCACTACCGCCTTCAGCACATCACCTTTTTTGACCTTACCACGCGGAATTGCTTCTTTGATGGTGATCTTGATGATGTCGCCTACGCCTGCGTAGCGACGGTGCGAGCCACCCAGAACCTTGATACACATTACGCGACGTGCACCGGAGTTGTCGGCGACGTTCAGCATAGTCTGTTCTTGGATCATTTTAGTGCTCCGCTAATGTCAACTACTACTGAGACCCGAAAATTAGGGTCGTTAAAAAGCCCCATATCGAGGGCGCGGCATTATAACACCACAAACCAGATATGGGTAGAAAAAATAAACGGCTCATCGCTGAGCCGTTTATCCGTATCGAGAATGCGTACTCTATTACAGAACCGCTTTCTCTACAACGCGAACCAGCGTCCAGGACTTAGTCTTGGACAGCGGACGGCATTCGCGGATTTCAACCTTGTCGCCGATACCGCATTCGTTGTTCTCGTCATGTACGTGCAGTTTGGTCGTACGTTTGATGAATTTGCCGTAAACCGGGTGTTTCACCATACGTTCGATAGCAACAACAATGGATTTCTCCATTTTGTCGCTAACTACGCGACCTTGCAGAGTACGGATTTTATCGGTCATTACGCACCCGCCTTCTGAGTCAGTAAAGTCTTAACGCGTGCAACATCACGACGCACTTGCTTCAGCAGATGAGTCTGTTGCAGCTGGCCACTTGCAGCCTGCATGCGCAGGTTGAACTGCTCACGCAGCAGGTTCAGCAGCTCAGCGTTCAGCTCTTCAACGCTTTTTTCACGCAGCTCTTTTGCTTTCATTACATCACCGTCTTAGTTACAAAGGTGGTTTTGATCGGCAGTTTCGCTGCTGCCAGGCCGAATGCTTCACGGGCCAGCTCTTCCGGTACACCGTCCATTTCATACAGGACTTTACCCGGCTGAATCAAGGCAACCCAGTACTCCACGTTACCTTTACCTTTACCCATACGAACTTCCAGCGGCTTCTCGGTGATCGGTTTGTCCGGGAATACACGGATCCAGATCTTACCTTGACGCTTAACTGCACGGGTCATAGCACGACGTGCTGCTTCGATCTGACGTGCAGTCAGACGACCACGGCCAACAGCTTTCAGACCGAAAGTGCCGAAGCTAACATCCGTACCCTGCGCCAGACCACGGTTGCGGCCTTTGTGCACTTTACGGAATTTTGTACGCTTTGGTTGTAACATCAGCGACGCTCCTTATTTACGGCCTTTACGCTGCTGCTTTTTAGGTTGAGCAGCCGGTTCCGGTTGTTCAACAGCAGCCATACCACCCAGGATCTCACCTTTGAAGATCCATACCTTAACGCCGATTACACCGTAAGTGGTGTGCGCTTCAGAGGTGTTGTAGTCGATGTCAGCACGCAGAGTGTGCAGCGGTACGCGACCTTCACGGTACCATTCGGTACGTGCGATTTCCGCGCCGCCCAGACGGCCGCTAACTTCAACTTTGATACCTTTAGCGCCCAGACGCATTGCGTTCTGTACAGCACGCTTCATCGCACGACGGAACATAACGCGACGTTCCAGCTGAGAAGTGATGCTGTCAGCAACCAGTTTTGCGTCCAGTTCAGGTTTACGAACTTCGGCGATATTGATCTGTGCAGGTACGCCAGCGATATCCGCTACGACCTTGCGCAGTTTTTCTACGTCTTCGCCTTTCTTACCGATAACGATACCCGGGCGAGCGGTGTGAATGGTCACACGGATGCTCTTAGCCGGACGCTCGATAACGATGCGAGATACAGACGCTTTAGCCAGTTCTTTAGTCAGGAACTGACGTACTTTAAAATCGCTGTCCAGGTTGTCAGCGAATTCTTTGGTGTTCGCGAACCAGGTAGAGTTCCATGGTTTGACAATACCCAGGCGAATACCATTAGGATGTACTTTCTGACCCATTGCTAGTCTCCAGAGTCTCAGCGATCGGACACAACCACAGTGATGTGGCTGGTGCGCTTCAGGATGCGATCTGCACGACCTTTAGCACGCGGCATAATGCGCTTCATGCTCGGGCCTTCGTCTACGAAAATTTTCGCAACTTTCAGATCATCAATGTCAGCGCCATCGTTGTGTTCAGCGTTAGCAATGGCAGATTCCAGTACCTTCTTGACCAGTACAGCAGCTTTTTTGTTGGTGTAGGTCAGAATATCCAGGGCCTGCGACACTTTCTTACCGCGAATCAGGTCAGCTACAAGGCGAACCTTCTGAGCAGAAGAACGAGCATGGCGATGTTGAGCTAAAGTTTCCATCTCTTCCTCCTACCTTATTTCTTCTTCGCTTTTTTATCAGCAGCGTGGCCGCGATAAGTACGAGTCGGTGCGAATTCACCCAGTTTGTGACCGACCATTTCGTCGGAAACAAATACTGGAACGTGCTGACGACCATTATGGACAGCGATGGTCAAACCGATCATGTTAGGAAAGATCGTTGAACGACGGGACCAAGTGCGCAGGGGCTTCTTGTCTCCGCTTTCCACCGCTTTCTCTACCTTCTTCAGCAAGTGCAGGTCAATAAAAGGACCTTTCTTGAGAGAACGTGGCATGGCTTATCCTCTAAAATTATTTGCTACGGCGACGTACGATGAATTTATCAGTACGCTTGTTGCTGCGGGTCTTCTTACCTTTGGTCTGCAGGCCCCACGGGGATACCGGGTGCTTACCAAAGTTACGACCTTCACCACCACCATGTGGGTGGTCTACTGGGTTCATCGCAGTACCGCGAACGGTAGGACGAACACCACGCCAGCGTGCAGCACCTGCTTTACCCAGAACGCGCAGCATATGCTCAGCATTGCCAACTTCGCCCAGAGTAGCGCGGCAGTCTGCTTCGACTTTACGCATTTCACCAGAACGCAGACGCAGGGTGACATAAGCACCGTCGCGAGCAACGATCTGAACGTAAGTACCAGCGGAACGAGCCAGCTGACCGCCTTTACCTGGTTTCATTTCTACGTTATGAACGGTAGAACCAACCGGGATATTGCGCATCGGCAGGGTGTTGCCTGCTTTGATTGCAGCATCAACGCCAGACTGAATCTGGTCGCCAGCTTTCAGGCCTTTCGGGGCCAGGATGTAACGGCGCTCGCCGTCTTTGTACAGAACCAGCGCGATGTTCGCGGAGCGGTTCGGATCGTACTCAAGACGTTCAACAACTGCCGGGATACCATCTTTGTTGCGTTTGAAGTCAACAATACGGTAAGCCTGCTTGTGGCCACCACCGATATGACGGGTGGTGATACGGCCATTGTTGTTACGACCACCGGATTTGCTGTTTTTTTCCAGCAACGGAGCAAAAGGTTTGCCCTTGTGCAGCTCTGGGTTAACCACTTTAACGACGTGGCGACGACCCGGAGATGTCGGTTTACATTTAACAACTGCCATTGTATTACTCCTCCGACTTACTCAGCGCCGCCAACGAAGTCCAGATTCTGGCCTTCTTTCAGGGTGACGTAAGCTTTTTTCCAGTCGCTACGACGACCGATACGCTGTCCGTGACGTTTAACTTTCCCTTTAACAACCAGGGTGTTAACGACTTCGACTTCGACTTCAAACAGTTTCTGCACAGCAGCTTTGATTTCTGCTTTGGTCGCGTCTTTAGCAACTTTGAGAACGATGGTGTTTGTTTTTTCCATCGCAGTAGACGCTTTTTCAGAAACGTGCGGTGCGCGCAGCACCTTCAGCAGACGTTCTTCACGAATCATGCCAGCATCTCCTCAACTTGCTTAACAGCATCAGCAGTCATTACGACTTTGTCGAAGGCGATCAGGCTAACCGGGTCGATACCGTTCGCATCACGTACGTCAACCTTGTGCAGGTTACGTGCGGCCAGGAACAGGTTCTCGTCCAGCTCACCGGTGATGATCAGCACATCTTCCAGAGCCATGTCTTTCAGTTTCTGTGCCAGCAGCTTAGTTTTCGGCGCTTCAACAGAGAACTTCTCGACAACGATCAGACGATCCTGACGTACCAGTTCGGACAGGATGCTTTTCAGCGCGCCGCGGTACATCTTCTTGTTAACTTTTTGACTGTGGTCCTGCGGACGAGCAGCAAAGGTCACGCCACCGGAACGCCAGATCGGGCTCTTGATAGAACCAGAACGCGCACGGCCGGTACCTTTCTGGCGCCACGGTTTTTTACCGGAGCCAGTGATTTCAGCACGAGTCTTCTGAGCACGAGTGCCCTGACGCGCACCAGCTGCATAAGCAACAACAACCTGGTGAACCAGCGCTTCGTTGAAATCACGACCGAAGGTAGTTTCGGAAACAGTCAGCGCGCTCTGCGCGTCTTTCAATACTAATTCCATTGCTATCTCCTCACGCCTTCACAGCTGGTTTAACGATCAGGTCGCTACCGGTCGCACCCGGGACAGCACCTTTAACCAGCAGCAGGTTGCGCTCAGCGTCAACACGTACTACGTCCAGGCTCTGAACGGTTACACGCTCATTACCCAGCTGACCTGCCATTTTCTTGCCTTTGAACACTTTGCCCGGAGTCTGGTTCTGACCGATAGAACCCGGAACGCGGTGAGACAAGGAGTTACCGTGAGTAGCGTCCTGGGTACGGAAGTTCCAGCGCTTAACGGTACCAGCAAAACCTTTACCTTTAGAGGTACCGGTTACGTCAACTTTTTTAACGTCAGCAAACAGTTCAACGCTAATGTTCTGACCTACGGTGAATTCTTCGCCGTCAGCCAGACGGAATTCCCACAGACCACGGCCAGCTTCAACGCCAGCTTTAGCGAAGTGACCCGCTTCCGGCTTGGTTACACGGTTAGCTTTTTTAGCACCGGTGGTAACCTGGATTGCGCGGTAGCCATCGTTAGCCAGGTCTTTAACCTGAGTAACACGGTTTGCTTCAACTTCGATTACGGTTACTGGGATAGAAACGCCATCTTCAGTGAAGATGCGGGTCATGCCCACTTTTTTACCGACTAAACCAATCATTGTTTCAACCTCTCAATCGCTCGATGACCTGATTAACCCAGGCTGATCTGCACGTCTACACCGGCAGCCAGATCCAGACGCATCAGAGCATCAACGGTTTTTTCAGTTGGCTCAACGATGTCAACCAGACGCTTGTGAGTGCGAATTTCGTACTGGTCACGCGCGTCTTTGTTGACGTGCGGGGAGATCAGAACGGTAAAGCGCTCTTTGCGGGTCGGCAGCGGGATCGGACCACGGACTTGCGCACCAGTGCGCTTAGCAGTCTCGACGATTTCCGCGGTTGATTGATCGATCAGACGATGATCAAACGCTTTCAGGCGGATACGGATTCTTTGGTTCTGCATGAGACCAGAGCTCCAATTATTTTATAGACGAAATGATTACTCCTCATACCCATTACGATTGATGGGAGAGTGTAACCGTTCTTACATAGTCCCCCGATTGGGGACATTGTTTGATAACCCAACTGCGATTACCAGGGTTCATATTGAACCGGCCGTCAACTTTGACAGGCCCGCGCATTATACGCAAATTCTGGCGCTACGCAAGTGCTGTTTAGAAAATCATCACCAGGATTTGCGCGCCTTCGCGCTAGAGAATTGTACGTGCCGAAAACACGGCAAATTAACGCGGATGGCGCCATCCATTCCTGGAAAGTCCTTTTTGCACCAAACGGGGGTCAATAAGCATAGTGAGGCGATGTTCTTTGACGATTACGGGGTTAACCATGCTCGCCGCCCTCCCCTTCTTGCTGTGTTATAGCGGATTGACCTTAGCCTTATGCCACCAGGACCTGCGTCACGGCCTGCTGCCCGACCGTTACACCTGTCCCCTGCTGTGGAGTGGTTTACTTTTTTATCTCTGTCTGGCGCCGCACCACCTTCATGATGCCGTCTGGGGAGCGATAGGCGGCTATCTGTGTTTGGCTGCGCTTTACTGGCTATATCGCGGGATCCGCGGCTATGAGGGGTTGGGGTATGGGGATATCAAATATCTCGCCGCCCTAGGCGCCTGGCATGGCTGGCAATTGTTGCCGCAGCTGCTACTGGTAGCATCGCTGCTCGCTGGCACGGTGTGGGCAGTATCAGGTTTGCACGCCAGGTACGGCGGGAGCAGTAAATGGAGGGGGAACAACCCGCTGCCGTTTGGGCCATTTCTGACGGCCGCGGGTTTCTGCTGTGGGTGTCAGACGCTGGCTAGTCTGACACTTTGATCTGCGACTGCAGGTAATTTTGCAGGCCGATTTTGCCGATCAGATCGAGTTCGGTTTCCAGCCAGTCAATATGGCCTTCTTCATCCGCCAGGATCTCAATCATCATATCGCGGCTGACGTAGTCATGGACGCTGTCGGCATAGGCGATCGCCTCGCGCAGATTTTGCGCCCCTTCCAGCTCCAGTCTTAAATCGGACTGCAGCATCTCTTCTACATCTTCACCGATGCCAAGTTTGCCGAGATCCTGCAGATTAGGGATACCTTCGAGAAAAAGAATACGCTCGATGTATTTATCGGCATGCTTCATTTCGTCGATGGATTCGTGGTACTCGATATCGTTGAGGCGCATCAGGCCCCAGTTTTTGAACATTCTCGCATGGAGAAAGTACTGATTAATTGCGACCAGCTCATTTCCCAATAATTTATTGAGATAACTTATGATTTTGACATCACCTTTCATTATATAGTCCCTCCGCTTCCACTCATTGAAGCGTAGTCCGGCCTATAGGGATGTCAAAAGAGAAGCGTGGACTTCAGGCGATTTCTTTGAATTCCGGCATGGTGGTTAATTCATCTTCCATAACTTCCCGCGCCGCGCGAACACACTTACCGCATTGATTTCCAACGGGAACAAACTTACGTAATTGCTGAAAAGATTGCGGTTGAAACTGGCGGACAACCTGGCGAATTTTTTTATCGCTGATGCCATTGCACAAACAAACGTACATATAAACTCCCGTTCAATTTATGCACAAATATTAAATGAGAATAGTTATGATTACAATAGACCATTTACTCATTATCCGCCGCAGCGCACGTTATGAATCGCCAGCATAACCGCCTTTTTCGCTGAACGACGGACAGCAAAAAGGGCGCCGAAGCGCCCTTTTTTATTCAAAGCTAACGAATTAGCCCAGAACTTTAGCTACAACGCCCGCGCCAACGGTACGGCCGCCTTCACGGATTGCGAAACGCAGACCGTCGTCCATCGCGATCGGGTGGATCAGGGTAACAACCATTTTGATGTTGTCGCCCG
>NZ_JBEAJG010000016.1:0-19218 GCF_040065235.1 Klebsiella sp. GB_Kp047
CGCTTTCCTCTTTCAGAGTCAACCCGTTTTTCAGGATTTTTCTCTTCAACCGAACCGGCTGTTTGTGTGAAGTGATTCACATCCGCCGTGTCAGTGGGAGCGCATTATAGGGAGTTCGCCGGAAGTAGCAAGGGTTAAAATAGAAAAATCTTATCGACCGCTCATTATTTGAACTTTTCGCTTATTCCTCTTCCTACCATTAAAGCCGCCATCCCAGTGTTCATGCGGCCTGCAGCGTAGTTAACGCGAAGAACGCTTTTTGGCAAAAAAGTGATTTTTCTCTCTTACCCAACGCCATTATCGCGCCGATGGTGAATTAAGCGCCACTCTTGACCCACGACAAAGCGCCCGCGCGGCCCCCCTTCCTATAATCAGGCCCGTTTCTTCTTACTGGTAATAATCGATGGCTTATCAACTCAACATTAACTGGCCCGAGTTTTTAGAGAAATACTGGCAAAAGCAGCCGGTGGTTTTAAAAAACGCGTTTCCGGACTTCGTCGACCCGATTACCCCGGACGAGCTGGCCGGATTAGCCATGGAGCCGGAAGTCGACAGCCGGCTGGTCAGTCTGACCAACGGTAAATGGCAGGCCAGCAATGGACCTTTTGAACATTTCGACGGCCTGGGCGAGACCGGCTGGTCGCTGCTGGCCCAGGCGGTAAACCACTGGCATATGCCGGCCGCCGAGCTGGTGCGACCGTTCCGCGTACTGCCGGACTGGCGTCTGGACGACCTGATGATCTCCTTCTCCGTCCCCGGCGGCGGCGTCGGGCCGCATATCGATCAATATGACGTCTTTATTATTCAGGGCATGGGCAGCCGCCGCTGGCGCGTGGGGGATAAGCTGCCGATGCGTCAGTTCTGCCCGCATCCGGCACTGCTGCACGTCGACCCGTTCCCGCCGATCATTGATGAAGATCTGCAGCCGGGCGATATCCTCTATATTCCACCGGGATTCCCGCACGATGGGATCACCCACGAAACCGCGCTGAACTACTCCGTCGGCTTCCGCGGGCCCAACGGCCGCGACCTGATCAGCAGCTTCGCCGACTATGTGCTGGAGAACGATCTTGGCGGCGAGCACTACAGCGATCCGGACCTCACCTGCCGCGAGCATCCTGGCCGGGTTGAAGAGTATGAACTCGAACGTCTACGCGGCATGATGATCGACATGATTCGCCAGCCGGAAGACTTCAAACAGTGGTTCGGCAGTTTCGTCACCACCCCGCGTCACGAGCTGGATATTGCGCCGGCGGAACCGGCATATGAAGAAGAGGAAGTGGTCGATGCGCTGCTGGGCGGCGAAAAGCTCTCCCGCCTGAGCGGCCTGCGCGTTCTGCATATCGGCGACAGCTTCTTCGTGCATAGCGAACAGCTGGACACCACCGATGCCGAAGCGCTGGATGCGCTGTGCCGCTATACCTCATTAGGTCAGGAAGAGCTCGGCAGCGGCCTGCAGAATCCGGCGTTCGTGAGCGAACTGACGCGGCTGATTAATCAGGGCTACTGGTACTTCGAAGAGTAAGAGAGTCGCGATACTGCGGGCAGCCGCCTGGCGCTGCCCGCTGGCTTTCAGCCGTTATTACACCTGTTTCGGCAACACTACAATAAACCGCGTCGAGCGCAGATCGGACTGCGCAGCCACGCTGCCGTGGTGGGCGCTGACGATGGATTTCACTATCGCCAGGCCGATGCCGCTGCCCTCCCCTTTACGCTGGCGCGAGGGGTCGACGCGATAGAAACGGTCAAACAGCCGCGGCAGATGTTCGGCGGCAATCGGCGTACCGGGATTCTCCACCACCAGGCGGACCGTCTCCGCGCTTTCGCTCAGCGCGATCGTCACCGCCTGGCCAGCCGGGGTGTAGCGGATCGCGTTCGACAGCAGATTGCTGATCGCCCGCCGCAGCATCAGCGGATCGCCAATCACCCGGCAGGGGCTGCCGACAAAGCGCAGCGCCACCGCCTTCTCTTCCGCCCACGCCTCGAAAAACTCAAACACCTTATGCACTTCCTCAGCCAGATCCAGTTCCCGCTGTTCGGGGATCAGCTGGTTGTTATCGGCCTGGGCGAGGAACAGCATATCGCTGACCATCCGCGACATACGCGAGAACTCTTCGAGATTGGAGTAGAGCACCTCTTCCAGCTCCTGCTGGCTGCGGCTCTGGCTTAAGGCGATTTCGGTTTGCGTCACCAGGTTGGTGATCGGCGTGCGGATCTCATGGGCGATATCGGCGGAGAAGTTCGACTGACGGGTAAAGACATCCTCCATCCGCTCCAGCATGTGGTTAAAGGAGAGCGCGAGCCGCTCCAGTTCGATAGGCACCGCCTGCGGGTCAAGGCGCACGTCGAGATCCCGCGAGGTAATATTCTGGATCTGCCGGCTGATCTGGCGGATCGGTTTATGTCCCTGATAGACCACAAACAGCACGATGGCGACGATCAGCAGGCTGATTATCGACGCGGCGGAAATCAGCTTCGCTTTCAGCTCATTAATATAGTGCAGGTGAAAATCGATGGATAAGGCCATCAGCAGATGGTACGCCGGTTTGCCGTCCGCCTGCTTGCCCAGCGGCAGCATGATCAGCCGCCAGGCACGGGTCTCCATTTGATGATTATCGTGCGCCATTGCCCGCGGCTGCGGGTCGGTCCATGAAATCACATTCCCGTCGCGCAGCTGCATCGCCAGGCCTGGCGTACTCAGCATATGGCTGAGATCTGGCCCGTTGGGCGACTGGAACAGAATATTGCCCTGCCCATCGTCCAGGCAGATAAAGACGTTGGCGTAACCCGCAATGATATTCTTCACGATCTCCAGTCGCCGCCCCTGCGGGTAGTCAGCGTGGTCGAGGACCGTCTCCAGGGTGGTGCTGAGCTGCCTGAGATCGTGAACGTCGCGCTCTTCAAAGTGGGCCTTCACCGAATGGATCATGATCCAGGTGAAGGCAAAAAAGGCGATGATGGTGGCGAGGCTAATAAAGAAGCTCAGCCGGGTGGCCAGGGAAAAGGGGCGCTTAGCGGCCATCCGGCACCTCAAGCATATAGCCGACGCCGCGCACGGTCTGGATCAGCTTCGGCTCGAAGTCGTTATCGATTTTGGCGCGCAGCCGCTTCACCGCCACGTCTATCGCGTTGGTATCGCTGTCGAAATTCATATCCCACACCTGCGAGGCAATCAGCGAACGCGGCAGCACCTCGCCCTGATGGCGCAGGAAGAACTCCAGCAGAGTGAACTCCTTGCTGGTCAGGGTGATGCGGGTGGCGCCGCGCGTCACCTTACGGCTGACCAGATCGACGCTGAGATCCGCCGCCTGAAACTGGCTTTCGACAATAACCGCCGCTCCGCGGCGCAGCAGCGTCCGCACCCGCGCCAGCAGTTCCGCAAAGGCGAACGGCTTCACCAGATAGTCGTCGGCGCCCAGCTCCAGCCCCTTCACCCGATGCTCAATGGTGCCCAACGCGGTAAGCAGCAGGATCGGCATGCCTTTCCCGGCGGCGCGCAGCATGCGCACGATATCCCAGCCGTTCACGTCCGGCAGCATGATGTCGAGGATCAGCAGATCATAGTCACCGGTCATCGCCAGGTGATAGCCGTTAAGGCCGTTATCGGCCAGGTCGACGACGAAGCCAGCCTCGGTGAGCCCTTTGGTCAGGTACTCCCCGGTTTTCTTCTCATCTTCGACAATCAAAATCTTCACCGCAGGCTCCTTCACGCGCGTTCTGTGCGGGTATTCAATTTTAGAGGAGCGCCTCCGGATAGCAATGAAATATCAGGAAAATGACAGCTTTGTCATTTTCCTGTCACGTCCTGAACAGAGGCCGCTACGTAAAGTAGCCGCCATGGATAAATCGTCGAAAACGTCTGCCGCCATGCGCCCAATAACGCGTCTTACCCTCAGCGTGATACTCGCCTTAACCGGCTGTGTCTCGCTCGCTCCGGACTACCAGCGCCCCGCCGCGCCGGTACCGCAGCAGTTCTCTCTCAGCCAGAACAAGCTGGTGACCGCAACCGCGGGCTATCAGGAGACCGGCTGGCGCACCTTTTTCGTCGACCCGCAGGTGAAAAGCCTGATTGGCACCGCGCTGACCAACAACCGCGATCTGCGGATGGCGACGCTGAAAGTGCAGGAAGCCCGCGCCCAATATCGGGTGACCGATGCTGACCGCTACCCGCAATTGAACGGTGACGGCAGCACCACCTACGGCGGCAAGCTTAAAGGCGACACCACCACCAGCAGCGATTACGCTGCCGGCCTGAATCTCAGCTATGACCTCGACTTCTTTGGTCGGCTGAAAAACCTTAGCGAGGCCGACCGGGAGAACTTCTTCGCCAGCGAAGAGGCCCGGCGCGCAGTGCATATCCTGTTGATTGCTAACGTTTCACAAAGCTACTTCAACCAGCGGCTGGCGGCAGCGCAGCTGCAGGTGGCCAACGATACCCTGCAAAACTATCAGCAGTCTTACGCGTTCGTTGAAAAACAGCTGCTGACCGGGAGCACTACCGTGCTGGCGCTGGAGCAGGCGCGGGGGATGATCGAGAGCACCCGCGCCGATATCGCCAGACGGCAGGGCCAGCTGGCGCAGGCTAATAACGCTCTGCAGCTGTTGCTCGGCAGCTATCAACCTCTGCCGGACGATAGCGCCAGCAGCGCCGTCGATCTGCAAGGCGTTACCCTGCCGCCATCGCTCTCCTCAGCGATCCTGCTGCAGCGGCCGGATATTTTAGAGGCCGAACACAGCCTGCGGGCGGCCAACGCCAACATCGGCGCCGCGCGGGCGGCCTTCTTTCCGTCGATCACCCTGACCAGCTCGCTCTCCGGTAGCAGCAGCGAGCTCGCCAGCCTGTTTAACGCCGGCAGCGCGATGTGGAACTTCATCCCCAAAATCGACATACCGATTTTCAACGCCGGGCGCAATCAGGCCAACCTCGATCTGGCGGAGATCCGCCAGCAGCAGCAGGTGGTCAACTACGAGCAAAAAATCCAGTCCGCCTTTAAAGAGGTAGCCGACGCGCTGGCCCTGCGCCAGAGCCTGGCCGATCAAATTGCCGCACAGGAGCGCTATCTCGCGTCGCTGAATATCACCCTGCAGCGCGCCACCGCGCTCTATCGCCACGGCGCGGTCAGCTACATCGAAGTGCTGAGCGCCCAGCGCGATATTTTCACCACCCGACAAACCCTGCTGGAACTCAACTATTCCCGTCAGGCAAATGAAATCACCCTGTTCACCGCCCTCGGCGGCGGCTGGATGGAATAACCCAAGGAGTCCCGATCATGAATTCACTGTCTAAAGTCGCCCTGTTCACTCTGATTTCTGGCGCGGTGTTCGCCGTCCAGGCCGCCGACCCGCACGCCGGCATGGCGATGCACGAACAGCCCGCCGCCGCGCAGACGCAAAGCATCAGCGGCAAAGGGGTCATTAAAGCCATTGATATGGATAGCAAAAAAATCACCATCGCCCACGAAGCCATCCCGGCGGTGAACTGGCCGCCGATGACCATGCGCTTCACCATCACCCCGCAGACGCAGCTCAACAATGTGAAGAACGGCGACAGCGTGGACTTCACCTTCGTTCAGCAGGGCAACCTGTCGCTGCTGCAGGATATTCGCGCCCACTAATGGCCCGGCGACGGCAAGCCTCTCAACGACGGAATGGACAACACATGGCATCCCTGACACTGAAAAACACGGCGCTGATCCTCGGCAGCATGGCGATCGGCGGCGCGCTCACCGCAGCGCTGTATACCTGGGCTGCGGCGCCCCACGACGCTGCCGCAGCCGCCCCGACGGCCGAGCAGCAGCGTAAAGTGCTGTTCTGGTACGATCCGATGTACCCGAACACCCGCTTTGATAAACCGGGTAAATCGCCGTTTATGGATATGGACCTGGTGCCGAAATACGCCGATGAGGAGAGTGCCGCCGCCGGAGCGCCGGGGGTGCGTATCGACCCGACGCAGACCCAGAATCTTGGCGTGAAAACCGCCGCCGTCACCCGCGGGCCGCTGCGCTACGCCCAGACCTTCCCGGCCAACATCAGCTACAACGAGTACCAGTACGTGATTATGCAGGCGCGGGCGGCGGGCTTTATTAATAAAGTCTATCCCCTGACCGTCGGCGACAAAGTGCAACAAGGTACGCCGCTGCTGGAACTGACCATCCCGGACTGGGTGGAAGCGCAGAGCGAATATCTTTTATTGCAGGAGACCGGGGGCACCGCTACGCAGGTCGAGGGGATCCTCGAGCGTCTACGCCTCGCCGGAATGCCGGACGACGATATCCGCCGCCTGAAAACCACGCGCAAGATCCAGACCCGTTTCACCCTCAAGGCGCCCATCGACGGGGTGATCACCGCCTTCGATCTGCGCGCCGGAATGAACATCGCCAAAGATAACGTGGTGGCGAAAATTCAGGGCATGGATCCGGTGTGGGTCAGCGTGGCGGTCCCCGAGTCCATCGCCTGGCTGATCAAAGACGCCTCGCAGTTCAGTATTCAGGTTCCCGCCTGGCCGGACAAAACCTTCCGCATCAGCAAATGGACGATCCTCCCCAGCGTCGATAGCGCCACCCGCACCCTGCAGCTGCGCCTGCAGGTCAACAACCCGGATGAAGCGCTGAAGCCAGGGATGAACGCCTATCTGCAACTGACCAGTGAAAGCGAACCGATGCTGCTGATCCCCTCCAAAGCGCTGATCGACAGCGGCAGCGAGCAGCGAGTGATTACCGTGGATAACGAGGGCCGCTTCGTGCCGAAGCGGGTCCAGGTCTTCCATGAATCCAATGGCGTCACGGCCATTCGCAGAGGGCTGCAGGAGGGCGAGAAAGTGGTCGCCAGCGGCCTGTTCCTGATCGACTCGGAGGCCAATATCGCCGGTGCGCTGGAGCGCATGCGCGCGCAAGCCCCGGATGCCGTTGCCCCTGCCGCCCACGCGCACTGAGGAAAGGAACCATGATTGAATGGATTATCCGCCGCTCGGTGGCCAACCGCTTCCTGGTGATGATGGGCGCGCTGTTTCTCAGCCTCTGGGGGACCTGGACCATCGTCCATACGCCGGTGGACGCCCTGCCGGATCTCTCCGACGTACAGGTGATCGTCAAAACCAGCTACCCGGGACAGGCGCCGCAGATCGTCGAAAACCAGGTCACCTGGCCGCTAACCACCACCATGCTGTCGGTGCCCGGCGCCAGAACGGTGCGCGGCTTCTCGCAGTTTGGCGACTCTTATGTGTATGTGATTTTTGAAGACGGCACCGATCCTTACTGGGCGCGCTCACGGGTACTGGAGTATCTCAACCAGGTACAGGGCAAACTGCCCGCCGGGGTGAGCGCCGAAATGGGCCCGGATGCCACCGGCGTCGGCTGGGTCTTCGAGTACGCGCTGGTCGACCGCAGCGGCAAGCATGATCTCGCCGAACTGCGCTCCCTGCAGGACTGGTTCTTAAAATACGAGCTGAAAACCATTCCTAACGTCTCAGAAGTGGCGTCGGTGGGCGGCGTGGTCAAGGAGTACCAGATTGTCGTCGACCCGATGAAGCTGACCCAGTACGGCATCAGCCTCGGCGAGGTGAAATCGGCGCTGGACGCCTCTAATCAGGAGGCGGGCGGCTCTTCGGTCGAACTGGCGGAAGCCGAATATATGGTGCGCGCCAGCGGCTATCTGCAGACCCTCGACGACTTCAAAAACATTGTGCTGAAAACCGGTGACAACGGCGTGCCGGTGTATCTCGGCGACGTCGCGCGGGTACAGGTCGGCCCGGAGATGCGCCGCGGTATCGCCGAACTGAACGGCGAAGGCGAAGTGGCCGGCGGGGTGGTGATCCTGCGCTCCGGCAAGAACGCCCGGGAAGCGATCTCGGCGGTCAAAGAAAAACTGGCGTCGCTGCAAAGCAGCCTGCCGGAAGGGGTTGAAGTCGTCACCACCTACGACCGCAGCCAGCTTATCGACCGCGCCATCGACAACCTCAGCCACAAACTGCTGGAAGAGTTTATCGTCGTCGCCCTGGTCTGCGCCCTGTTCCTGTGGCACGTGCGCTCGGCGCTGGTGGCGATTATCTCCCTGCCGCTCGGCCTGTGCTTCGCCTTTATCATGATGCATTTCCAGGGACTCAACGCCAACATCATGTCGCTGGGCGGGATCGCCATTGCGGTGGGAGCGATGGTCGATGCCGCCATCGTGATGATTGAGAACGCCCACAAGCGGCTTGAGGAGTGGGCGCATCAGCATCCGGGAGAGAAGCTCGGTAACGACAGGCGCTGGAAAATCATTACCGACGCCTCGGTGGAGGTTGGCCCGGCGCTGTTTATCAGCCTGCTGATCATCACCCTGTCGTTTATCCCCATTTTCACCCTCGAAGGCCAGGAGGGCAAACTGTTCGGCCCGCTGGCCTTCACCAAAACCTGGTCGATGGCCGGGGCGGCGCTGCTGGCGATCATGGTGATCCCGATCCTGATGGGCTTCTGGATCCGCGGCAGGATCCCGGCGGAGAGCAGCAACCCGCTGAACCGCTTTTTGATCCGCATTTATCATCCGCTGCTGCTGAAGGTGCTGCACTGGCCGAAGACCACCCTGCTGATCGCGCTCCTGTCGATCCTGACGGTTGTCTGGCCGCTTAACCGGGTCGGCGGCGAGTTTCTGCCGCAGATCAACGAGGGCGATCTGCTGTATATGCCGTCAACGCTGCCGGGGATCTCCGCCTCGCAGGCGGCGGATATGCTGCAGAAGACCGACAAGCTGATCATGACGGTGCCGGAGGTGGCGCGGGTGTTCGGCAAAACGGGTAAGGCAGACACCGCTACCGACTCCGCGCCGCTGGAGATGGTGGAGACCACCATTCAGCTCAAGCCGCAGGATCAGTGGCGGCCGGGGATGACCATGGAGAAGATCGTCGACGAACTGGACAAGACCGTGCGCCTGCCGGGGCTGGCGAACCTGTGGGTGCCGCCGATCCGCAACCGCATCGACATGCTCTCCACCGGCATCAAGAGCCCGATCGGCATTAAGGTTTCCGGCACTAACCTGGCCGATATCGACGCCATCGCCGGGCAAATTGAGGTGGTGGCGCGCAGCGTGCCGGGGGTCACGTCAGCATTAGCCGAGCGGCTGGTGGGCGGGCGCTACCTCGACATTGATATTCAGCGTGACAAGGCGGCCCGCTACGGCATGACCGTCGGCGACGTGCAGCTGTTCGTCTCGTCCGCTATCGGCGGGGCGATGGTCGGCGAAACGGTGGAGGGCGTCGAGCGCTATCCGATCAACATCCGCTACCCGCAGAGCTATCGCGACAGCCCGCAGACCCTGCGCCAGCTGCCGATCCTCACCCCGCTGAAGCAGCAGATCGTCCTCAGCGACGTCGCCGAGGTGAAGGTGGTCAGCGGGCCATCGATGCTGAAGACCGAGAACGCCCGCCCCACCAGCTGGATCTACATCGACGCCCGCGACCGTGACATGGTGTCAGTGGTGCACGATCTGCAGCAGGCCATCGGCAAAGCGGTGAAGCTGAAGCCGGGCATCAGCGTGTCGTATTCCGGGCAGTTCGAGCTGCTGGAGCGCGCCAATCAGAAGCTGAAGCTGATGGTGCCGATGACGCTGATGATTATCTTTGTGCTGCTGTACCTGGCGTTCCGCCGCGTCGGCGAGGCGCTGCTGATCATCGCCAGCGTGCCGTTCGCCCTTGTGGGCGGGATCTGGTTTCTCTACTGGATGGGGTTCCATCTGTCGGTAGCCACCGGCACCGGCTTTATCGCCCTGGCCGGCGTGGCCGCGGAGTTTGGCGTGGTGATGCTGATGTACCTGCGCCACGCCATCGAGGCCGAGCCATCGCTGGAGAACCCGCGTACCTTCAGCGTCGAGAAGCTCGACGAGGCGCTGTACCAGGGGGCGGTGCTGCGCGTGCGGCCGAAGGCGATGACCGTGGCGGTGATTATCGCCGGCCTGCTGCCGATTTTGTGGGGCAACGGCGCCGGGTCGGAGGTGATGAGCCGCATCGCCGCGCCGATGATTGGTGGAATGATCACCGCCCCGCTGCTGTCGCTGTTTATTATTCCGGCGGCGTATAAGCTGATGTGGCTGTCCCGGCATCGGGGCAAGCGCGGCCGATAGCCCGCCGCGTTTACGCCGGTCCGGGAAATTGGCTATAGTGGCGCCATTCTTCTGGCCGGCATGAACGTCCCTATGAATCTGAACCTGGTATGTTATTCCCTGCTGCTGCTCACCGCCGTGGGCAGCGCCCTGCTGCCCTACCCGCTGGCGATGTGGTTTTTACTGAGCAGCCTTCTGACATGGCTTATTTATGGCGCCGACAAGCTGGCGGCACGCAAAGCCTGGCGCCGGGTGCCAGAAACCACGCTACTGGTGCTGGGCCTGGTGGGAGGCTGGCCGGGGGCCATCCTCGGCCAGCAGTGCTTTCGTCATAAAACGCAAAAGCAGCCCTTCCGGACGTGGTTTTTCATCAGCGTGGCGCTGAACGTGGCGGCGCTGGCCGGGATGTACGTGGTTTATACCCACCTGCTCAGCCGCTAAGGGGCGAGGCTAGCGCGGCGTCTGGCGGATCCACACCAGGCGATCGACGTCAAAGCCCAGCTCGCGCGCGGTATTCAGGTAATCCTGCTTCACCGCCGCCGGAATGGTGGGGGTGCGCGACAGGATCCAGAGATAGTCGCGGTTGGGGCCGCTGACCAGCGCGTACTGGTAGTCGTCGTCCAGACGGATCACGTTATAGCCGCCGTAGAATGGCCCGAAGAACGACACCTTCAGCGCCGCGGTGGTGGGGGCGCCGGTGAAATAGGCTTTCCCGTCGCTCTCATTCCAGCGTTTTTTAACCGGGTCATAACCGCGATTGACGACGCTGATCCCCCCGTCGCTGCGGGCGCCGTAGGTGGCGGTCACCTGCTCCAGGCCTCGCTCGAAGCGATTCTCCAGGCGAGCGACCTCATACCATTTTCCGAGATAACGACTGGCGTCAAACCCGCTAATCGGCTGTACGCCCTTCGGCGGGGTGGGCGATTTGCAGGCCACGAGGGTCAACGCGATAGCGACGCCAGTGACAACAGGCCATAGCTTCATGAGAACTCCTTTCATTTACGCGGTTGGGGGAAAGTGTAGTGCAAAGCCGCTACACTTCACGCCAGCCGACGTGATTCGTAGTATATTGAGAATATTCTTTGTTAACAGGTGGCCTCCATGCCTTACTCCATCGGCGAATTTGCCCGACTTTGCGGGATAAATGCGACCACGCTTCGCGCCTGGCAGCGCCGCTACGGCCTGCTTAAGCCGCTGCGCACCGATGGTGGACACCGTCTGTACAGCGATGACGACGTCCAGCAGGCGCTGAAGATCCTCGACTGGGTGAAAAAAGGGGTGCCGGTTAGCCAGGTGAAGCCCCTGCTGTCGCGCCCCGGCGCGCGGCGCACCAACAACTGGCTGACGCTGCAGGAGACCATGCTGCAGCGGCTGAAAGAGGGAAAAATCGAGTCCCTGCGCCAGCTTATCTACGATGCCGGGCGCGAATATCCGCGTCAGGAGCTGGTGACCGAGGTGCTGCGTCCGCTGCGCAGCCAGGTCTCTGCCAACGTGCCGGCCATCATGACCCTGCGCGAAATCCTCGACGGCATCATCATCGCCTACACCTCGTTTTGCCTCGAAGGCGATAAGAAGGCGCCCGGGGATAACTTTCTGATCACCGGCTGGCACCTGACCGACGCCTGCGAAATCTGGCTTGAGGCGCTCAAGCATACCGGCCAGGGTCATCGCATCGACGTCCTGCCGGTGCCTCCCGCCGCCCTGGCGCCGGAGATTTTTCCCCAGCGCAACTGGCTGCTGGTCACCAGCGGTAAACTCTCCGCCGCTCGTCAGAGGCAGATCGAACTCTGGCAGCAGCAGGTCGTCTCCCTCGAGGTGATCCCGCTCTAACCCCCTGTTTTCACTTACCTCCACGCTCTGTTCCGCCAGCGCCCGGTGGCGCGGCGGGCGCACGCTTGCCCTTTGCGCCACGCGTGATTTTCACCCTTTAAAACACCAATAATAAACATATGATTTTTAACACAAATAAAATATATTTTTCCACAAACTTGGACAAATAATTTTATTTGTGTAAGTTTTAAGTATGCCATTACGCCACCGTGTTTAGCCAGGATGTGATCCATGAGCACCTCGCCGTCCGTGATTCGTCGTTTCGTTGAGTACTACGCCGGGCTGGATGCGCAGCCGCCCTCGGCGCTGGCCGCGCTGTACCATCCGGACGCGACGCTGAGCGATCCTTTTGGTCAGCACCAGGGGCTGTTTGCCATCCAGCGCTACTTTACCCATCTGCTGGCCAACGTGGAGCAGTGCCGGTTCACCATCGACACGCCGCTCTGCGACGGTCAGCGGTTCGCCGTGACCTGGACCATGCACTGGTCGCATCCGCGCATTGCCGGCGGAGAAACGCTGGCCCTGCCGGGCTGCTCGGTGGTGGACATCGCCGGGGAGCAGATTCTCCATCAACGCGACTACTACGACGCCGGGGAGATGATCTACGAGCATCTTCCCCTGCTGGGCTGGGCGGTACGCGGCGTGAAACGGAGGGTGCGCTCATGATGACGGTGCTTATCACCGGCGCCAGCTCCGGGATTGGCGCCGGCCTGGCGAAATCCTTCGCGGCGGATGGCCACCTGGTCATCGCCTGCGGGCGCGATGCGTCGCGCCTGACGGCGCTGCAGCAGTTCAGCCCCAATATCAGCGCGCGCCTGTTCGATATGACAGACAAGGACGCCTGTCGCCAGGCGCTGACGGGCTGTTTTGCCGACCTGATCATTCTCTGCGCCGGCACCTGCGAATACCTCGACCACGGACAGGTGGATGCCGCCCTCGTGGAGCGGGTGATGGCCACCAACTTCCTTGGGCCGGTGAACTGCCTGGCGGCGCTGCAGACGCAGCTGGAGGCTGGCGATCGGGTGGTGCTGGTCAGCTCCATGGCGCACTGGCTGCCCTTCCCGCGCGCGGAAGCCTATGGCGCCTCCAAGGCGGCGCTGACCTGGTTTGCCAACAGCCTGCGTCTTGACTGGGAGCCGAAAGGGGTCGCCGTCACGGTGGTCTCTCCAGGCTTCGTCGACACCCCGCTGACGCGCAAAAACGACTTTGCCATGCCCGGCCGGGTGAGCGTGGATCGGGCAGTGGCGGCGATCCGCCACGGCCTGGCGAAGGGAAAAAACCACATCGCCTTCCCCACCGGTTTCAGCCTGGCCCTGCGGCTGCTGGCCAGCCTGCCGTCAGGTATGCAGCGCCTGCTGTTGCGCAGGATGGTGCGCTCATGAACATCGCCATCATCGGCAGCGGCATCGCCGGGCTGACCTGCGCCTGGCGGCTGGCCGGACACCATCAGGTGACGCTGTTCGAAGCGGGCGCCACGCCGGGCGGCCACACCGCCACCGTGGATGTCACCACGCCGCAGGGCACCTGGGCCATCGATACCGGATTTATCGTCTACAACGATCGCACCTATCCGCGCTTTATGGGCCTGCTCAGCGAGCTGGGGATCGACGGGCAAAAAACGCAGATGAGCTTCTCGGTCCACAACCCGGCCAGCGGCCTGGAGTACAACGGCCACAGCCTGACCTCGCTCTTCGCCCAGCGACGCAATCTGCTGAAGCCGGCCTTCTGGGGGCTGCTGAGCGAGATCGTCCGCTTCAACCGACTGGCAAAACTGGCGCTGACCGAGGCGCTGGATCCGGGCGCGACGCTGGAGAACTTCCTCTCCCGCCACCGTTTTAGCCCCTTCTTCGCCCGCCACTATATCCTGCCGATGGGGGCGGCCATCTGGTCGTCGTCGCTGCAGGAGATGCGCCGCTTCCCGCTACCGCTGTTTTTGCGCTTCTTTGAAAACCACGGTCTGCTGGATATTCGCGATCGTCCGCAATGGTATGTGGTGCCCGGCGGTTCCCGGGAATACGTCCGCGCCCTGCTCACCAGGCTCGGCGATCGCCTGAACCTGCGGCTCAACGCGCCGGTGCAGCAGGTGGACCGCCACACGGCGGGAGTTATCCTGCGGCTGGCGTCCGGGGAGGCGCATTTTGACCAGGTGATCTTCGCCTGCCACTCCGCGCAGGCGCTGGCGATGCTGGCGGCGCCCACCGACGCCGAGCGTGAGGTGCTGGGGGATATCGGATGGCAGCGCAACGAGGTGGTGCTGCACAGCGATCCGCGCTGGCTGCCGGAGCGCCAGCGCGCCTGGGCCAGCTGGAACTATCGCCTGAGCGACGGGGATCGGGCCCGGGCCTGCGTCACCTACAACATGAATATTCTCCAGGGGCTGCCTGCGGGCGCCCCCCTGTTCTGCGTCACTCTGAACCCGGACGCGCCGGTGGACGATCGCTTTGTCTGGCAGCGCTTCGTCTATGAGCATCCGCTGTTTAACCCGCAAAGCTGGTCGGCCCAGCTGCGGCGCGAAGAGATTAACGGCCAGCAGCGGAGCTGGTACTGCGGGGCCTACTGGTACAACGGCTTTCATGAGGACGGGGTACGCAGTGCGCTCGACGTGGTGCAGGGCATCGCCGCGGCGGAGGAGAACTGAAATGAACAGCTGCCTCTATCAGGGCGTCCTGCGCCACCGTCGCCTGCAGCCGAAGGCGCACCACTTCGTCTACCGCCTGTTTATGGCCTGGCTTGACCTTGACGAACTGGACAGGCTGCCTGAGGCAGGCATCCGTCGCAACCGCCTGGCCGCCGCCGCCTGGTACGACGCCGATTATCCGCTGGGCGCGCCGCTGAAGGCCCAGGCGCTGAACCGGCTGGAGAGCCTGACCGGCTGCCGCCCGGCGGGCCGCGTGATGCTCCTGACCCAGCTGCGCTACTTCGGCTTCCATTTTAATCCGGTCAACTTTTACTACTGCTATGACGAAGCCGACACCCTGCGCTGGGTGCTGGCCGAAGTGCGCAACACGCCGTGGAATGAGCGTCATTACTACGCGGTGGACGGCCAGCAGGCGCGCCCGCTGGAGAAAGCCTTTCACGTTTCGCCGTTTAACCCGATGGATATGGTCTATCACTGGCGCTTCAACGCGCCGGGCAAAACGCTGCACATGCACATTGAAAACCATCAGGCCAGCAAGGTGTTCGACGCCACGCTGGCCCTGAGCCGCGTGCCGTTAACCCGCGCCAACCTGCGCGGGCTGCTGCTGCGTCTGCCGATGATGACCCTGAAAACCGTCCTCGCCATCTACTGGCAGGCGCTGCGGCTATGGCTGAAGCGCGTGCCGCTGTACAACCATCCTGTCAGCAGGAGTGAACGCTCATGACCGATCCCGTCTTTGCGCTTGAACCCGATGTGCCGCGCAACGTGCGGCTCGCGCGCTGGCTGCTCTTTCGTCTGTTGAGCGGCCTCCGCGAAGGCTCGCTCACCGTGCGCGAAGGGGCGCAGACTTTTCATTTTGGCGACCCCGCCGCCGCGCTGCGCGCTGAGGCGCGGGTCTGCACGCCGGAGGTGTACTGGCGTCTGCTGACCGGCGGCAGTCTCGCGGCGGCCGAGGCCTGGATGGACGGCGACTGGGAGAGCCACCAGCTGACGGCGCTGTTGCAGATCCTCGCGCGCAACGGCGAGGTGCTGGGGCGTCTGGAGCGCGGCTTTCGTCTGCTGGGTAAGCCTGTCGCCCGCCTGCGCCACTGGACTCGACGCAACACCCGCGCCCAGGCGCGGGAGAACATTGCCGCCCATTACGACCTCGGCAACGAATTTTATGCCCACTTTCTGGATGACGACCTGCTCTACTCCAGCGCGCTGTTTACCGACGACGAGCAGGATCTGACCCAGGCCCAGCGGGCCAAGATGGCGCGTCTGTGCGACCAGCTGGCGCTCAACCCCGGCGATCATCTGCTGGAGATTGGCACCGGCTGGGGGGCGCTGGCCGAGTACGCCGCCCGCCATTACGGTTGCCGGGTCACGACTACCACCCTTTCCCGGGAGCAGCACCGCTGGGCTACCGAGCGCATGGCCCGCGCCGGGCTGCAGGATCGCGTCGAGGTGCTGCTCTGCGACTACCGCGATCTGCGCGGCGAGTACGACAAACTGGTGTCGGTGGAGATGATTGAGGCGGTGGGCCAGCGCTACCTCCCGGCCTTCTTCCGCACCTGCCAGGCGCGCCTGCGCCCGGGCGGTAAAATGGCCCTGCAGGCGATCACCATTCAGGATCAGCGCTATCGCGACTACAGCAAAAGCGTCGATTTTATCCAGCGCTACATCTTCCCGGGCGGCTTTTTGCCCAGCATCACGGCAATGAGCGAGCTGATGACCCGCCATACCGATTTTGTGGTGCGCAACCTGTTCGACATGGGCCCGGACTATGCCCGCACCCTGGCGCACTGGCGGCAGCGTTTTACCCACGCCTGGCAGGATATTGAAAAGCTCGGCTTTGATGAGCGCTTCCGCCGGATGTGGCTCTACTACTTCGGCTATTGCGAAGCCGGATTTAACGCCCGCACCATCAGCGTGGTGCAGCTCACCGCGGAGCGGGTATGACACGCCCGGCGCAGCACTTGCTGATGGCCCTCGCGTTCGATGTTTACTGGACGCTGGTGGTGATGTTGCGCGAGCGCGGCCTGCTGATCTGGCTGACGCTGGCCATCTTCGCCTGGCTGCGGTTGCCGGCGGCCAGTCGTCCGCCCGCCCTGCTGCTGGCCGCGGCGGGCTGCGGGCTTGACGCCTGCTGGGCGCTGGCGGGGCTGATTGATTTTCCCGGCGACAGCCTGCTGCCCCTGTGGATGGTGGCCCTGTGGCTGATGTTCGCCGTCGTCTGGACCCGACTGACCCGCACCGCGACGCTTCCCGGCTGGGTGCTGGCCACGGCGGCGACCCTCGGCGGCCCGGTGGCCTACCTGATCGGCGCTCGCCTCGGAGCCATGACCCTGCTGGTGCCGACGGCGCTTGCTGTGGCCGCCATGGCCTGCGGCTGGCTGGTGATCATGCTGCTGTTCCATCTGGGGATGGGGAGGCAAAAATGAGATTCGCCCTGTTACTGCTATGGCTGACCGTCCTCGCCCCGGCGGCCCACGCCGCCGACTGGCTGGCGTGGCGCCGCGTCGGCGAGGCGACCCTCACCTGGGGGCCGTTCACCGTCTATCACTCACAGCTGCGCACGCCCAATGGTCGGTATGACGGCCCGCAGCAGGATCGGGCGCTGATCATCACCTACCAGCGCGACATCGATCGCGAGGCGCTGGTGGACGCCACCCGCGACCAGTGGCAGGCGCAGGGTATTCTGCAACAGGAACCGCGCAGCGAAGCCTGGCTGCGCATGCTGCAGGGGCTCTGGCCGGACGTCGCGCCGGGCAGCCAGCTGGCGTTCGTGGTCCGCGGCGGCGAGGGGCAGTTCTGGTACCGCGCCAGCGCCGCACAGACCGCCTTTACCCCGCTCGGCCCGCGCCAGTCGGCGGCGTTCAGCACCCGCTTTCTCGCCATCTGGCTCGATCCACGCACCACTTATCCCGAACTGCGTCAGCAGTTGATCGGAGGTACTCCATGAAACGCATTCTGACCCTTGGCCTGGCGCTGCTGATGCTGATGCTCGCCGGCTGCAGTACCGAGGTCACCGAATACCGGCAGCAGCAGCCCGCCCTCGACATCTTTCACTATTTTCAGGGGCGAACCGAGGCGTGGGGGATGGTGCAGGATCGCAACGGCAAACAGCTGCGCCGCTTCCATGTTGAGATCGATGGCGACGTCGTCGGCGATACCCTGACGCTCCATGAGCGCTTTGTCTATGACGATGGCGAGAAGCAGCAGCGGGTATGGCGCATTCGCCGCACCGGCGATAACCGTTATCAGGGCACCGCCGGGGATATCGAAGGCGTGGCCAGCGGCCAGGCGGCAGGCAATGCCTTTCACTGGCGCTACAGCATGAACGTCGAGGCCAGCGGCAGCCGGTGGCTGCTGCACTTTGACGACTGGATGTACCTGCAGGACGGCAGCCATTTGTTTAACAAAACCGAGATGAAGAAATTCGGCATTACGGTCGCCACCGTGACCCTTTTCTTTACCCGAACCACAGCAGAAGAGAGGACAGCGCCATGAACACGCAACCTGTCATTGGGATCAGCGGATGTTTAACCGGCTCAGCCGTGCGATTCGACGGCGGGCATAAGCGTATGGGCTTTGTGATGGATGAGCTCGCGCAGTGGGTGGCGTTTAAGCCCGTCTGCCCGGAGATGGCGATCGGCCTGCCCGTACCCCGCCCGGCGCTCCGCCTGGTGCAGACTCCGGTCGGGGAGATCCGCATGCGCTTCAGCCACGCCCCGCACGAGGATGTGACGGAGAAGATGGCCGATTTTGCCAACGCCCATCTGGCAACTCTGGGCGAGCTGTCGGGCTTTATCGTCTGCGCCAAATCGCCGAGCTGCGGGATGGAGCGCGTGCGGCTGTATGACGAAAAAGGCAATCGCGGGCGTAAGGAAGGCGTGGGGCTGTTTACCGGCGCCCTGATGGCGCGCTACCCGTGGCTGCCGGTGGAAGAGGATGGCCGGCTGCACGATCCGCTGCTGCGGGAGAACTTTGTCGAGCGCGTTTTCGCCCTGCATGAACTCAACGCCCTGCGCGCCCGCGGCCTGACCCGCCACGGCCTGCTGGCCTTTCACAGCCGCTACAAGCTGCAGCTGCTGGCTCACCACCAGGCGGGCTACCGCGAGATCGGCCCCTTCGTCGCCTCGCTGCATGAATGGGAGGATCTGGAGGCTTTCTTCGAGGTCTACCGTGAGAAGCTGATGGCGATCCTCAAGCGGCCCGCCTCGCGGAAAAACCACACCAACGTGCTGATGCATATTCAGGGTTATTTCCGCGACCAGCTGAACAGCCGCCAGCGCGGCGAGCTGCGGGAGGTGATCCTCAACTATCGCGCCGGGCTGCTGCCGATCCTCGCCCCGCTGACGCTGCTTAAGCACTATCTGGCCGAGTATCCGGATCGCTACCTGCAGGCGCAGAACTATTTTGACCCCTATCCGCAGGATCTGGCCCTGCGCCTGACGGTGAACTGAGGGGGGATGGGCCAGCTGCCCGGCGGCGCTGCGCTTGCGCGGGCCTGGGGGGGGGGGTGAGCCTGTGTGAGGGAACGTAGGCCGGATAAGGCGTCAGCCGCCATCCGGCATAAATGGAGCGCACCAGTCGTAGCCCGGCTAAGCGTAGCGCCAGCCGGGAACGCTCCTTCGGCAATGCTATCGCATCAGAACCACGCCTCAAACATCCCGCCGACGTTCAGCGAATCCAGC
>NZ_JBEAJG010000017.1:0-11747 GCF_040065235.1 Klebsiella sp. GB_Kp047
GCGCTTGCGCGGGCCTACAAATCCAGTGCAAAGGGTGGGGCCGGTATCATTTGTAGGCCGGGTCAGGCGTAGCCGCCACCCGGCAGTAAGACGGTACGCCGCCACCCGGGATGTCGCCCCTATCCGTGGGCGAGAAAGCGGGCCAGGCGCTGCTGCAGCAGGCGATTTTCGCGGGTCAGCCGCGCGTTCTCATCCAGCAGGGTCAGCGCTACCGCGATCCCCGGCCAGTCCAGCTCCAGCTCGTTACGCAGGCGCACCGCGCGATGGACAATCGTCACCGCGCTGTCGTCGAACAGCCAGGTGTCCGCCTGCGGCTGGTGCGGTTCAATCATGCCTAAGCCGACAATCTCCGTCAGCTCCTCTTCCGACACCCCGGTACGCAGGCACAATTCGGTAATGGTAAACGTCACTGTTACTGTAGCCATCAGGCTTTCCCCCATGTCTTACGCGGATCGAAGCTGGCTTCGGCGGTCGCCAGCTGTTGCCAGATCTCACGCGCTTTTTCATCTGGTTTTGGTGGCATCACAATTTTAATAACGGCGAACAAATCGCCGGTGTGGGTTTTGCTCACCAGCCCTTTGCCCTTGATGCGCAGGCGCTGCCCTGCCTGGCTACCCGGCGGCACCGTCAGCAGAATGCTCTCTTTCAGGGTGGGCACCGTGACTTTGGCGCCCAGCGCGGCCTCCCACGGCGCCAGCGGCAGGACGATCTCCAGGTTATGTCCCACGATGTCGAACAGCGGGTGCGGGGCGATGTGGATCACCAGCCACAGATCGCCGTTCGGGCCGCCGTTTTCGCCCGGCGTCCCCTGGCCTTTCAGGCGGATACGCTGACCATCGACTACCCCGGCGGGGATCTTCACATTCAGCGTCTTCGGCGTTTCGCTTTCAATCATGCCGAACACGTTATACACCGGCAGGTTATAGCTGATGGTGCGGGTTTGCTCGGCCAGCGTCTCTTCAAGGAACACTGCGACCTCGATCTCCAGGTCGTGGCCGCGCGCCGCGTGCTGGCGGCGACGCTGATGCGCCTGCTGGCCAAACATGGAGGAGAAGATGTCGTCGAAATCCTGCTGGCTGTAGCTCTGCTCGTGGGTCTGCTGCTGGCGACCGAACCCGGGATCGTTGCGATGCTGCCAGAGCTGATCGTATTCCGCGCGCCGTTGCTCATCTTTCAGGACTTCCCAGGCTTCGGCGAGATCCTTAAATTTGGCTTCGGCATCGTTTTCTTTACTGACGTCGGGGTGGTACTTGCGCGCCAGGCGGCGGTAGGCGGTCTTGATGGTTTTCAGATCGTCGGTTGGTTGCACCCCGAGAATGGCATAATAATCCTTCAATTCCATGCTGTTATCTCATCTATGCTCAGTGCGGTGGTTACATATTCCCTGGATCAGGCGTCTGTATAAAGCGTAGGGCAAATGCGCCCTGAAGGGGAAGAAAAGTGGCAGAAACTTGACGCCGTCGGGGTCAACGGCGTCTTGGGCAAGGCTAGTCTTTCGCCTGCGGCCGCTGACGACGGCGCCAGCCTGCGAACAGCACCAGCAGCGCGCCGATGGCGCCGGCCAGGCGCGCCATGCCCTCGCCGGCAGTGGGAAACAGCTGGCGGAGGGTAGGGTCGCTGACCAGCATTGAGCCGGCAATCCAGCCGATGAGCATCCCGCCCAGCAGCACCACCGCGGGAAAGCGGGTGAGCAGGGCCAGCACCAGTTTGCTGCCGGCGACGATAACCGGGATGCTGATCGCCACGCCGAGGGCGACCAGCGCAATGTGTCCTTTGCCTGCGGCAGCCACCGCCAGCACGTTATCCAGCGACATGATCACATCCGCTACGGTGATGGTGATTGCGGTGCGCCACAGGCTGCCTGAGCTGGCAACCTCGCTCTCGTCCTCCTCATCACTGACCAGCTTGATTCCAATCCACAGCAGGAGCAGCGCGCCGACTATTTTCAGCCACGGCAGCGACAGGAGATACAGGGCGATCGCCAGCAGCAGGATGCGCGCCAGAATGGCTCCTACGGTGCCGATGACGATCGCTTTGGTGCGTTTTTGCGGCGGCAGTTTGCGACAGGCCATGGCGATCACCACGGCGTTATCGCCGCCCAGCAGTAAGTCGATGGCGACAATCTGCAGCATAATCACCGCCATGTCCCATTGTTGAAGAAACGCATACATATTGAGAGAAACCACCTGAAATAAATACCACGAAAAGCCGCTGCGCAGGGGACTCCGCCCGGTGAGCGTTGACCGCTGGCGCCGGCCCGCGCCGACGCGCGTGGAACCTGAGCCTGAAAAATAAAGTTACGAATCAACGCGCCGTCGGGCAAGGCTTCGGCGAAAAAGGGTGATATTTTGTCATACAGACACACCTGCCGTTCACTTATCGCAAGGATCCCCACTATGTCTGGCCACAAGAAATACCTCTCTGTCGCCCTGCTGAGCGCTGTTTTACTGCCGGCGATGGCCTCTGCCGCTGACGCGCCGGCGACCTTCACCCCGGAACAGGAGGCGCAAATCGGCAAAATCGCCGCCGATTACCTGGTCGCCCACCCGGAAGTTCTCCTGCAGGCAAGCCAGAAACTGCAGCAAATTCAGGCTGAGCAACAGGCCAGCGCGGCCACCCAGGCGGTGCTGAAGAATGCCGCCTTGCTGACCCAGGATAAAAATACCCCGACTTACGGCCCGGCCAACGGCAAAGTCACGGTGATTGAGTTCTTTGACTACCAGTGCGTCTACTGCAGCCGGCTGGCGCCGGTGATGGAGCAGGTGATTAAAGCGCATCCGCAGACCCGCTTCGCTTTTAAAGAGTGGCCTATCTTCGGCGGGCGCTGGGAAAGCTCGCTGGAAGCAGCGAAAACCGGCCTGCAGATCTATCAGCAGAAAGGGGCGGATGCCTATCTGACCTACCATAACGGGATCTACGCCACCGGACATAACGAAGGCAAGCTGACGACGGCGGATATCCAGCAGCAGGCGAAGAAAGCCGGCTTTGATGCGAAGAAGGCCAGCGACGTCGAACCGGTACTGCAGAGCATTAACGACCTGGCGCAGGAGATTGGTCTTAGCGGCACGCCGGGCGTGATCGTGATGCCGACCACCGGCGCCACGGAAGCCAGCATCACCGTCTTCCCGGGACTGGCGGATAAAACCTCGCTCGAAGCCGCGATTAAAAAAGCCGGCGGCTGATCGGCGGCGTCGTTACCCGGTCAGGGCCGCCGAGGGCGGCTCTGCTATCATTCATGATCCCTTTCCTCGGGCGGTGGCAGCGCGTGGCTTTTTAAATCAATAATCTGGCCAATGTGATCGTGGTAAACGGTCAGCAAATTATAGCGACTCATCTCGGAGATGATCTGCGGGGCGACGTTAAAGCTGCTGGCCAGCTCCTCATCCCGCAGGGTAAGCACCGCGGTGTGACGCCGGGTGTGGGCGCGGCGTCGGTTATAGTGATACCAGAGGATCAACAGCCAGCCGTTCAGCGCGGCAAGCAATAAATACACCAGCGCCGTATTCAGGGAGTCCATCAGCGACGACCAGCGCGGGGAGGGCGGCGCGATGAACTGCATCAGCAAATTGGCGTAAAGAAAGAACAGAAAACCGAGCCAGGCCAGCAGCGTTAAGCCGGCGTCCACCAGCCGGGGCAGCACGCGGTGTTCGGTTAAGATGAGCGTATTTTCATTCATCGCAGGCTTCCTTTTCCCCGGTCCGGGCTCACCCAGCGCGCGCGGGAACGTTGACGTTTCAACATCACCTTCGGAAAAGCGACCAGCGTGGTCAGCAGGCCGATCATCCAGTAAACCATCGGGAACCAGATCACCCAGAACAGGGATTTGGCCACCTTTTTCTCATAGCGCCGTTCGATATACAGGCTGGCGACGAACTGCAGCAGGCACATCAGGCCGAGCAGCATGCCGGTGAACTCAGGCGGAAACAGACTGTGCACGGTCAGGTTGTCCGGCAATGGCATCAGGCGGCTGAGGATAAACAGCAGGATGGTGACCGCGTAGGCAAAGGCCCACAGCGTGGAGCAGGCATACTCCAGAAACAGCGGCCACATCCGATGATGCTGCCAGTGAAACAGACGGCGCAGGTTGACCAGAAAGACTTCGGCCCCGCCCTGGGCCCAGCGCAGACGCTGCTTCCATAACCCTTTGAGGGTCTCTGGCATCAGGATCCAGCACAGCGCCCGCGGCTCGAAAAAGATGTCCCAGTGGCGGAGCTGAAGCTTCCAGCTGATATCAATATCTTCAGTGATCATATCCGGGCTCCAGTAGCCGACGTCCGCCAGGGCCTGGCGCCGGAAGGCGGCGATCACGCCAGAGACGGTAAAGACCCGGCCATAGATCCGCTGCGTCCGCTTGATAAGGCCAATGATTGACGAGAACTCCCCGACCTGAATGCGGCCGATCAGCGTGGATCGGGTGCGGATCCGCGGGTTGCCGGTGACCGCCCCGACGTGCGGGTAGTGGATCAGCGGGGCGACCAGCCATGCCGCGGTATCCCGGTCCAGCAGGGCGTCGCCATCGATGCAGACCAGCAAATCGCCGCGGGCGGCGGCGGCGCCCGCTTTGAGCGCCACCGCTTTTCCCTGATTGGCGGCCAGGTGGATCACCCGCAGCCTCGGCTCCTCCTGCGCCAGCTGCTGCAGCACCTGGGCGGTGTTGTCGGAAGAGCCGTCGTTAATCGCGATCACTTCGAGATTGGCGTAACGCTGGGCCAGCGCCGCGCTGATGGTCTCCCGGGCGTTTTTCTCCTCGTTAAAGCAGGGGATCAATATCGAGATCAGCGGATTGCCCGGCAGCGTCGGCGGCGGGGTATTCTCGCCCCACGGCCAGTGGCGCTCCAGCTGAAACCAGAAGTACAGACCCCCGGTGATCCATAGCACCGACATAAACAGCGGCCAGAAAAAGACAAAGTCGAGGATAAGCTCGCCGGTAAATACCGCTGCGACGCCTAACGGCAGCCCGAAAACGAGGCATAAAATGCACAATGCGATAATACGATCAGTCATGGTCAGGGTACCACCAGGAAGAGAATTGCGGTCTGATACGGGAGATATCAGGCTGATTGTTAATGAAATCGTCTGGGTAGTAGCCGTAGTTCTTGACGCCGTTTAGCCGCAGCAAACGCATCCAGTCCGCCAGCTGTTGGTCAGGAATGGCGTTGTGCTGGCGTCGGTTCCAGTCTCTGGCCTGTAGCTCAAAGATGGTTTTCTTCAGCGCGCCCGGGCGGCGGGCGACGGCCTGCACCAGCCGCGTCAGCCAGGCCTGGCTGGCGTCAATCGGCACGGACTCCATCAGCGGCATCGCCATGGGCACCGTCCAGTCATAGGCGGCAAGGAAGTCATCCAGATTTTGCGCAAACCAGGCTTCGCTCTGCGGCTCCAGGATCGGCAGGGCGAAGAGATTACGCGCCGTTTTTACCTGCGGGCCGCGGATGGCCTGCACCGCCTGGCGCAGCTGCAGAGTGAAGCGGGTCAGGGTTTGGCTTTTGAAACGCATCCATGCTTCACGCTCCTGCGGACGCTGGGGCACCGGGCCGGCATCGCGCGCCAGGCCACTCTGCCGCCAGGCGGCGACCGCCTCCGGGCTCACGTCTTCAAAATCGGTCAGCACGGCGTCGTCGTGGAACAGAATCCCGCTGAAGCTGGCGTGTCGGGCCAGATCCTCATAGATGTCGGTGATCTGCTGGCGAACCCGCGGATCCCAGGGCGACAGGCGAACATAGGGCTGATGGGCAAGCAACGCCTTCCCGGTTTGCGGATCCCAGCGCTGAACGCGCGGCAGATCGGACGAGAGATCGAAGGCCAGCACCGGCATCCAGGCATAAACCTTCACCCCGCCGCGGGTCTGCAGCTGCCAGGAGACGAAGTTAAACAGGTCGGCGCGCATCGGCAGCCAGCGGTTGGGGAAATAGAGCGACTTGACCGTGCCGTCGCCCTGCGGGTCGGAGAAGGCCTGCAGAAAGACGTGGCTGATTTTCATGTCATAGACGCGCTGTATCAGCTTATCGATATTCTTTGCCTGCTGGACGGGATTGGGGTCATAGACATAGTCCAGATCGACATGCATCACCCGAACAGGATCGGCTTCCTGGATCTGGGTTACGGCGTTGGCAAAGGCCTTGATCGACGGGTTACCGGCGATCAGCATGCGCGGAATATTGTCCAGATCCTTCACGTTGCCCAGGCCGTCGTTCAGCGTAAACGCCAGCTGATACCCCTGCTGTTTGGCGATGGCCAGAGTGCTGCCGCTGGCGGCGCCGTAGGGCCACACCCAGGCGCGCGGCGCTTTCCCGGCGACGTCGTGGATTTTCGCCGTTACTTTCTGCACGTCATCGGTCATTCGCCGGGTAAACTGCGCGTCGCTTTCATAGCGGCCGGTGGTTTTATCCCAGCCTCGATTGGCGGCGGCGGGCTCGCGGCTGCCTTGCGGATTGGCCGGCAGGCCGTAATGCGAGGCCCAGGTGTGCGCGCCGATCTCCACCAGCGGCGAGCGGCTGAGCTCGCGCACCATCTCCCAGGTGGCGAAGCGATCGCGCGGCGTCATCAGGCCACCAAAATTAACGGGCTGGTTGGCGGGGGTGTCCACCCAGCTGCCCACCGGCGCCCACAGCGCCGGAACGTTCCAGGCTTTAAGCAGCGGCCAGACGCGGGTATAAAAACTGCTATAGCCATCGTCGAAGCTGAGAAGAAAAGCCTTAGGCGGAAGCGACTTAAGGCCATGATGCGCGTCCAGAATGTCCTGAACGCTCACGGCATGGTAGCCATGATGCAGCAGCCAGGCGATCTGCTCATTAAGCGCGCTGGTCCGCACCGAAAGATAACGCTGGTCGGCGGCGTCGTCTTCGACGTCATGATAGGCCAGCACCAGAAAGCGATCCGCCGGCCAGGGTTTATTGGCCTCCAGCTGGGGTCGTTGCTGCGGGGCGAGGAAGGGGACCTCCTCAGCACGCACGCTGAAGATAAGGCACAGCCAGCCGAGAAGCATCAGGCCGTTGCGCAGGGTCGTGTTCAGCATGGTCATCCTTAAAACCGTATGTTTGCATCAACAGTGATGGCGAGGTTGTTTTCACGTTTACCGTCGTAGGGGCGTTTGTCCCAGTTCAGCATCACCCCGGCATCGACGAGGTTGTTCCAGCGCAGACGCTGGCCGTAGCCCAGCGTCGTTATCGCGCCGGCGGCGTGATTTTTTTGCCAGTAGCTGCCGCCGCCGGCGAGCAGCTGCTGACTCCAGACGGTGTCATACCGCTGGTAAAGCGTGTGATCGACGGTCAGCGCTGCGGTGGCCGCGAGGTCGCGGGCCGGACTGTAATACGCGGTGTCAGTGCGGCTATTGGCGCTGGCCGCCAGACCGGGCTGCAGATCCAGCGTTAACCACGGCGTCTGCCAGAGGCGCTCTTTACCAGAGAGGGTGTACTCCTGACGACGGTTGTGGTCGGTAAAGCGGCTGGCGGCCACGCTGACGCGGTACTCCCGGCGCTCGTTTTGATACCATCGCAGCCAGCCTTCGCCGCGGTTGGCGCTGACGCCGTTGCGTAACGCGCGCAGCGGCGTCTGCTGCGAAATCCACTCCAGTTCGCCGCCCAGCTGCCAGCGATCGTTGACGTCGTGCGCGGCGGAAAGGCGGACGCCGGGCTTATTCTCGCCGTGAAAATTGACGCTGGAGAGTTCAAGTTCTCCCCAGGCGTCGCGCGGGCGCCATTCAATACCGGCGAACAGCTGGCGACGGCTGCCTTTCCCCTCTTCAAAATTGCCTTTGGCAAAGCGGTGGCCGCCAAACAACCGCCAGCTGTCGGCTATCGGCGGGCTGTAGATCGCCGTCTCAAAACTGAGGTCGTGGGTACCGCTCACCGGGTTGTCGGAATGCAGCCCTTTGCCGACGCTCAGGCGCAGCTCGGAGAAATGATGGATTTCGCGGGCTCTGGCCAGGCGTTGGGTATTCAGATCCCGTGGCGAGCGGGCGATAACGTCGTCGGTCAGCAGATCCATCTGCCGCCACTCCTGCAGATCGAGAGCGACCCAGGCCTGCTGGCGCTCCAGCTGCAGGCTGGCGGGCTCCAGGGTTTCCGCCGCTTTCAACTGGCGTTCGGCAGCCCGCGGCAGCCCTCTGTCCTGCAGCACGGCGGCATAGTCGATCTGCAGCCCCTGGTTGCCGGGGGCCGTCGCCGCCAGGCGCTGCATGCGGGCTTCGGCCTGCGGCAGGGCGTTGGTGGCGGAAAGATAGTGCACGTTAAGCGTCTGCGCGGTGAGCCAGTCGTCGTTCGGCTGGGGCGTCGGCGAGCCGTAGAGATGACGGATGTAGGGCGCATTCCGGGTGAGGCGGGCGACATACCGTTGCGCTGCCGGATACTGACCTGTGTCCAGCAGGGCGTAGAAAAGCTCATGTTCTTCATTCTGTTGGCTCGTCAACCATGAGGGATGCTGATGAATGAGCGTCAACGCAGGCTCAATCTGCTTAAGGGCGATATAAGAGGAGATGACCCAGCCGATGGCCCAGTCGGGAACCACCTGCTGCTGCGCGAGCAGGCTTTGGTATTCGCGGATGATCTGCGCGTAGTCTGCGTTGGCGTACAGCGCGCCCAGACGGTCAATGCGCGCCCGGGTGATGTCCGGGGCGGCCTGCGGATCGGGACGCCAGGCGGCGATCATCGCGTCGTATTGCGCCAGTGCCGTGCGGGCCAGCGCGTAACGCGCATTTTCTTCACGGGAAGGCGTATCGGCAAGGCGCACCAGCTCGGCGGCGGCGTTCAGCTGCAGGTTGCGCTTTTCCGCGGGCGTCAGTTCGACGCTATTCGCGAGGCCGAGGGCGGGGGAGTCGATCCGGTTGCGGGTCAGGGTCGCCATCAGGCTGGCCAGCGCGGCTTTGTTCTGCGGTTCGCGATCGAGGATCTGCGTGTCCACCAGCAGCTGGTCCCAGCTTTTGCCAAGCCGCAGGTAGACATAAGAGAGGGTCTGCAGGTGAGCCACGCTCGCCTGCTCCGCCACCAGGCGACGCGCTTCGCTGAGCGCCTCGCCGTCCTTGCGGGCATCGGCCAGCGTCTTGATATAGCCGATACGATAGTCGTCACTGTCAGGGGACTGGCTGAGAGCCTGCTGCCAGAGGAGGAGCGAGGCTTGCCACTGTTTCTGGTTGCGCAAAGCCTGCGCGGCGGCGGCGGTGCCCCGTGCGGGAAGCGGCATATAGACCTGATAGCGTCGCCAGATTTTCACGACCTCATCGTCCTGGCCGGCCCAGAGGGCTACCTGCAGCCAGTCGGCTACCTGAGAAGGGGTTAACGCATGCCGTAGCTGGTACTGCTGAAGATATGAGAGAAAGGGGGCGTACTGGCCCTGACGCGCTTGCAGGATCTGCTGGTCATAGAGCGAGTCCGCTCCCTGAACCAGCGTCGGGAAGAGCAAAAGCACGCCGATTGATAGCGAGAGTTTCGTGTTGCGATTAAACAATAACGTATTTGAATAAGGTGATCTTTCCATTTCTATTTGCCATATGTTCATCAAGAATCCATTGCACAACACGACCGTCCTTTGACGGTGAGTTAAAGGATGAGGATGGTCCCATTTAGCTGACTGGCACTGCGGGTGAATGACTTATTGCAAACTAATAAACCTATCTCCTGTGGATAATTGAATGGATAATTTATACCCGATACCGCGGCGGATAAATATGGTTAAATGACGAGCTGAGTTTTAAGATAAATCTGTAAAAATGGTTTAATTCGAATCGCCATGTTGAAGTCAATGTCTTTAACTTACTGAAATAAATAAAAAATGAAGCTGACTGGAATTTTGTTTCAAATTTTCCTGGTGGCTTATATTGCTGTGAGGGGAAAGATTTTATATAGATATTTAAGATGATTTCTGACAAAAATTCTTAATAGCAAAAAAAGCATCTTTTCTGTGGGATTTTTTTATTTATAATTAATCCGTTTATTTTCTGTCCGAACCCTGGGAGGTTTTTCACAGCCAGATTCAGATGCCGCGCTAATGATAAATCACAGATCTCGTTATTTTTACCGCCATGCGGAGCGATCCACAGGGGCAAGGATAATGTCTGGTTGACGAGAATTTGTTGATTAAATGTTAAAGGGACGACTTGTGGCAAATTCAATGATATTAGTTACCCAGGATCACTATCTTTTTCAAGGTGTTAAGAATTTCTTCCCTGATATCATTCAGTTAGATTCTAGCGGAAAAGCGATTTTAGATAATGAGGTTGATGAACTCTCTCTGCTGGTTGATAGCCGTTCGCCGCTTTGTCATTACGATTATCTGGTGATGGAGGCGGCACAATCCAGAAAGCGAATATGCTGTATTGTCCTCGATATGCGCCATCGGGAAGAGCATTTACTCAGCCTGAAATCGTTTTTAAACATGTCATTATCACCCGCCGATATGGCGACCTTATTTGGGCTTTTCCTGGAGATGAAGAGTAATCGGCTGACCAAAGAGTGGTTCGACAATCTGCGCTTAAGTATGACAGAGCAGCTGATGCTGCGTTTTCTTGGGGCGGGGATGACAATGGAGGAGGTGGCGTTGAATCTTAATACTTCGCTAAAAAGCCTTTACCGCAAGCGGACCGCACTTTATGAACGACTGGGGTTAGATAATTTTAATGAAGCCTGCTTATTTATCTTCAAAAATAAACTGCTGGACCAGTCCGGTCGATCGCCATGAGGGCTGGTTGTACAGGAAATGGGTGATATCGCAAGGTATGTAATGATGGAAATGTAATAAATTAAATAGATATTGATAGGTACAACCGTCGATACCGGTCGGTATCCAGGGTGGCGCCCGGCATATAATTCCGGAGCTCTTTGGAAGTAATTACCGCCATGGCGGTTTGCTATGCACAGCGATTATTATAATGAATATATTCCTTGCGCCGCAGAGGAATAGTTTTGTCATAAATTAACTTTACCATGGTATTCCGGCTCACGTGTCGGAATACCATGAGATATCGTGAAAGCATCAGAGGAGCGAGGTGGATGAGAATAAGGGACAGTATTGCGGAGCGGTTAGAAGCCTGCGGGCTCTACCGTCGGGCGGCATCCAGATGGATTGAGGTGATGCAGCGTTGTCTGGACGATGAGGACCGAGAGTGGATCCGTCACCATCGCAATCAGTGTCTGAAAAAGGCGCAACGTCCGCCGGCGCCGAAAGAGGAGTTTGCCGATCTCCACCAGGCGGCTAAAGAGACGCAATATCGCATGGGCATTGCTAAGCCTTATGGCGAAGCGTTCAGACTACCCGGCAAAGGGAAAACCGCCGCCGAATAATACCTTTCTTTATTGCGTTTGCCTGACGGCCTGCGTTTGCGCAGGCGTTTCATTGTCCGTAGGCCCACGCAAGCGCAGCGCCGCCTGGCGATATGCATCAGACGCCTTACCCGCGGTTGTGCCGGATGGCGGCATAAATGCCTTATCCGGCCTACGGGTCCTCCCGCAGGCTCAAACAGCGTAGGCCCGCGCAAGTACAGCGCCTGGCGATATACATCGGATGCCGTACCCGCGGTTATGCCGGATGGCGGCATAAATGCCTTATCCGGCCTACGGGTCCTCCCTCAGGCTCAAACAGCGTAGGCCCGCGCAAGCGCAGCGCCGCCGGGCAGGGATCATAGAGTGGAGTTCGATGAAAAAGTCCGGATGTAGAAAAGCAAAAACCCGCCTAGTGGGCGGGTTCTTTAAATAGTGGTGCCCGTACTCGGACTAACGCCGCAGGCGTTGAACAGCGCGCGTGTCGCGCTGGCCCCGAAG
>NZ_JBEAJG010000018.1:0-4017 GCF_040065235.1 Klebsiella sp. GB_Kp047
TTTGTGTCATCCGGGGAGGGTGCCGGCATGCCTCCCCGGTGGCGCTGCGCTTACCTGGGCCAGGGGCCTTGCGGGTTCTGTAGCCCGGCGCGGTACACCTCTCACCACTGGTAACGCTCCGCAATATTATTGCCTCTGTAATCAGGCAAGCCTTCCCCCGCCAGATACGGTAAACTAACGCCGATTTTGCATCAGGAAGCCACTATGAACCACTCCCTCAAACCCTGGAATACCTTTGGCATTGAGCGATCCGCCAATACGATAGTACGCGCCGAAACTGAGCAACAGTTGCTAAGCGCCTGGCAAACCGCTGCCGCGGCTGGCGAACCCACGCTAATCCTTGGGGAAGGCAGTAACGTCCTGTTTCTGAACGACTATGCCGGTACGGTGATCCTCAACCGGATTATGGGGATCGAGGTGAGCGAAACCCCGGATGCCTGGCGCTTGCACGTCGGTGCCGGCGAAAACTGGCATCAACTAGTACAGTTCACGCTACAGCATGCGATGCCTGGTCTGGAAAATCTGGCATTAATCCCTGGCTGCGCAGGATCGTCGCCGATCCAGAATATTGGCGCCTACGGCGTCGAATTGCAGCGGGTCTGCGAATATGTTGACTGCATCGAGCTGGAAACGGGACGTAAACAACGCCTTTCCGCGGCGGAATGCCGTTTCGGCTATCGCGACAGCATCTTTAAACATGAATATCAGGACTGCTACGCCATCGTCGCGATTGGCTTATCGTTAGCGAAAGCGTGGCGACCTGTGCTGAGCTACGGTGATTTAACACGTCTCGATCCGCAGACAGTCACCCCGCAACAGGTATTCGATGCGGTCTGCCATATGCGAATGACTAAATTGCCGGATCCAAAGATTAACGGTAATGCTGGCAGCTTTTTTAAGAACCCGATCGTCAGCGCTCAGGTTGCTGAAGCGCTGCTGGCGCAGTTCCCTCATGCACCGCACTATCCGCAGGCAAACGGCAGCGTCAAGCTGGCCGCTGGCTGGCTAATCGATCAATGTCAGCTCAAAGGAAAACGCATCGGCGGCGCGGCCGTGCATCGACAGCAGGCGCTGGTACTGATTAATGAAGATCAAGCGACCAGCGAGGATGTGATAAAGCTAGCCCATTACGTTCGCCAGCAGGTGGGGGCAAAATTCAATGTATGGCTTCAGCCCGAGGTGCGCTTCATTGGAACGCATGGTGAAGTCAACGCAGAGGAGAGCATTGCGTGAAAGACCATACTATCCCTTTAACGCTAATTTCTATCCTTGCTGATGGTGAGTTTCACTCAGGTGAACAGCTTGGCGAGCAGTTAGGCATGAGCCGGGCGGCGATTAATAAGCATATCCAGACGTTACGCGACTGGGGCGTCGATGTGTTTACCGTGCCGGGCAAGGGGTACAGCCTGCCAGAGCCCATTCATCTGTTGGATGAGAAAAAGATCTCCCAACAGATAGAACATGGCCGAGTGACTGTCCTTCCGGTAATCGACTCCACTAACCAGTATTTGCTGGACAGACTGGATGAGCTGACGTCCGGCGATGCCTGCGTAGCTGAATATCAGCAGGCAGGGCGAGGCCGGCGAGGCAGAAAATGGTTTTCCCCCTTTGGTGCGAATCTCTATCTCTCGATGTACTGGCGTCTGGAGCAGGGCCCGGCAGCGGCGATTGGCCTAAGCCTGGTGATTGGTATTGTGATCGCTGAAGTGCTGCAGCAACTCGGGGCCGAACAGGTTCGCGTGAAATGGCCAAACGATATTTACCTGCAGGATCGTAAGCTGTCAGGGATCCTCGTGGAGCTGACGGGGAAAACGGGCGATGCCGCACAAATCGTCAGCGGCGCGGGTATCAACCTTGTGATGCGTCGTGTGGAGTCTGATGTCGTCAATCAGGGTTGGATCAGTCTTCAGGAAGCGGGGGTGGTCATCGACCGTAATCTCCTCGCCGCGCGCCTGATTAAAGAGCTGCGCCTGGGACTGGAGCTGTTCGAGCAGGAAGGGTTGGCTCCTTATCTGCCGCGCTGGGAAAAACTGGATAACTTTATTCATCGTCCGGTAAAACTGATTATCGGTGATAAAGAAATTTATGGCATTTCCCGCGGCATTGACGCCCAGGGTGCGCTATTGCTGGAGCAGGATGGTGTGATAAAAGCCTGGGTTGGTGGTGAAATATCATTGCGCAGCGCAGAATAAAAAAGGGAGCTCCGGCTCCCTTTGCTTTATTTACGTAAGCGTACCTGATTAACAGAATGATTGGCGCTCTTGGTCATAATCAGGCTGGCGCGCTCGCGAGTTGGAAGGATGTTTTCCTTGAGATTCATTAGGTTAATCTCATTCCAAAGCGAGGTGGCAATTTCGACCGCTTCTTCCTTCGACAGCTTGGCGTAATTATGAAAATAAGAATCCGGGTCGGTAAATGCCCCTTCCCGGAATTTAAGAAAGCGGTTGATATACCAGCTTTTCAATAATTCTTCCGGGGCATCGACATAAATAGAAAAGTCGACAAAATCCGATACGAATACATGATGCGGATCGTGTGGATAATCCATCCCACTTTGCAGAACATTCAGTCCTTCAAGAATGAGAATATCCGGTTGAGCGACGGTTTTATCGCCATCGGGAATAACATCATAAATTAGATGGGAATAAACCGGTGCAGTTGCCTGTGGTACCCCTGATTTGAGATCGGAGACAAACTTCACCAGCCGATGCATATCATAGGACTGCGGAAAGCCTTTTTTCTTCATTAACCCACGTTCTTTCAAAACTGAGTTAGGGTGCAAAAATCCGTCAGTGGTAATGAGTTCGACATGGCGATGCTCCGGCCAACGGCTCAGCAAGGCCTGCAGTACACGGGCGGTGGTGCTTTTTCCTACCGCCACGCTGCCAGCGATACTGATAATATAGGGAATTCGCTGACCGTTGGTGCCAAGAAATTGTTCGAGAACAGCCTGACGACGCAGGTTAGAACTGATATAGAAGTTGAGCAAACGCGACAGCGGCAAATAGATCTCAGCAACCTCTTCCAGAGAGAGATCTTCGTTGATGCCTTTTAACCGCGTGATTTCTTCCTCGGTTAACGTCATCGGGACAGAATCACGAAGTGCAGCCCATTGGTGGCGGTTAAATTGTAGGTACGGTGTCATTAACGTCTGCTCTTTTTGGCTCATAAGCATGTTCTTACCATCACCGAATACGTTGAAACGGCGATGCTTCACACGAGTTAATCAGGACAATGGGCAGGAGGGTAACACCAGATTGCCGGGAATAATAAGAAAAAAACTCATTGAATGCCGCTTTCTCGCGCCAGCGTCACAAGAGAGGAATAAGTTTCTTATGCTTTGCAAAGCATGGCCTTTGCTAACAGGATGGTACTAACGGCCTGCTGCCTTTCAGTTTACGGTCAGCATACGTTCCTGGTAAACGTGGCTGACCGAAACCGCGCCTGATGGGCCCGTTTGTTGGCGATTATTTGCACTCCTTTGTTTGAAATTACACCGTTTTTTCGCGTAAGAGCACAAAATGTGAGCAAGAGAACGTTTTATGCAAATTTTTAGTTGCATGAACTCGCTCCTCTCCCTAGAATGCGCGCTACTTGATGCCGACTTAGCTCAGTAGGTAGAGCAACTGACTTGTAATCAGTAGGTCACCAGTTCGATTCCGGTAGTCGGCACCATAACAATTTGGGTGGGGTTCCCGAGCGGCCAAAGGGAGCAGACTGTAAATCTGCCGTCATCGACTTCGAAGGTTCGAATCCTTCCCCCACCACCACTTTCTGGCGACGCTTTGCGTAGCCGGAGTTGGTTGGGTAAACTAATCAGCTCAATACTAAAGAGAGCAGTCTTTTTAGTATTACAGAAAGAACTGGGTAGCCGAGTTTCAGGATGCGGGCATCGTATAATGGCTATTACCTCAGCCTTCCAAGCTGATGATGCGGGTTCGATTCCCGCTGCCCGCTCCAGACGTGCTGATATGGCTCAGTTGGTAGAGCGCACCCTTGGTAAGGGTGAGGTCCCCA
>NZ_JBEAJG010000019.1:0-3050 GCF_040065235.1 Klebsiella sp. GB_Kp047
AACCGCCGACCCCCTCCTTGTAAGGGAGGTGCTCTCCCAGCTGAGCTAATCACCCACTTCGGTACTTCACATTTTGACAGAAAATTCAGCTGGCGAGAAAGTGGTGGGTGATGACGGGATCGAACCGCCGACCCCCTCCTTGTAAGGGAGGTGCTCTCCCAGCTGAGCTAATCACCCCCGCTGTGTGGAGTCGCATTATAGGGAGAGTTGAAAATGAGTCAACGCCTTTTCTAAAGAATTCGTTCGTTCGTCGTAAAATTAAACAAAGCGATCGTAAAACCGGCGTCATAGCATGATTTATAAACAAAAATGGCAAACCGCGACGTTCCGACGGGAACAACATTGAGGAATCAGCCCACGGTGTTAGAATATTGACCCATAATTTCCACCGGACATTGCCGTCTATCGGCATCTTTATTAAACGTAAGGCCAATTCATGAAAATCAAAACTCGCTTCGCGCCAAGCCCAACCGGCTATCTGCACGTTGGCGGTGCGCGTACTGCTCTCTATTCCTGGCTTTTTGCCCGTAACCACGGCGGTGAGTTTGTACTGCGTATTGAAGACACCGATCTCGAACGCTCCACCCCGGAAGCAATTGAAGCCATCATGGATGGCATGAACTGGCTGAATCTGCAATGGGACGAAGGTCCCTATTACCAGACCAAACGTTTCGATCGTTATAACAACGTGATCGATGAGATGCTGGAAGCCGGTACCGCTTATAAATGCTATTGCTCGAAAGAGCGTCTGGAAGCGTTGCGCGAAGAGCAGATGGCGAACGGTGAGAAGCCGCGTTACGATGGCCGCTGCCGCCATAGCCACGAGCATCATGCCGACGATGAGCCGTGCGTGGTGCGTTTCGCCAACCCGCAGGAAGGGTCAGTTATTTTTGACGATCAGATCCGCGGACCTATCGAGTTCAGCAACCAGGAGCTGGACGATCTGATCATTCGCCGTACCGATGGTTCCCCGACCTACAACTTCTGCGTCGTCGTGGATGACTGGGACATGGCGATCACCCACGTGATCCGTGGTGAAGATCATATCAATAACACGCCGCGCCAGATCAACATCCTTAAAGCGCTGAACGCGCCGGTGCCGGTATACGCGCACGTATCGATGATTAACGGCGACGATGGCAAGAAACTCTCCAAGCGCCACGGGGCGGTCAGCGTGATGCAGTATCGCGACGATGGCTACCTGCCGGAAGCGTTGCTTAACTATCTGGTGCGTCTGGGCTGGTCCCATGGCGATCAGGAGATCTTCACCCGCGAAGAGATGATCGAGTTCTTCTCGCTGGGGGCGGTCAGCAAATCCGCCAGTGCGTTCAACACCGACAAGCTGCTGTGGCTGAACCATCATTACATCAATACTCTGCCAGCGGAGTATGTGGCGACCCATCTGCAGTGGCATATCGAGCAGGAAAATATCGATACCCGCAACGGTCCGCAGCTGGCCGAGTTGGTGAAGCTGCTGGGCGAGCGTTGCAAAACGCTGAAAGAGATTGCCCAGAGCTGCCGCTACTTCTATGAAGAGTTCGCTGAGTTCGACGCCGACGCGGCGAAGAAACATCTGCGTCCGGTAGCGCGTCAGCCGCTGGAAGTCGTCCGCGACAAGCTGGCGGCGATTAGCGACTGGACGGCGGAAAACGTCCACCACGCGATTCAGGCGACCGCTGATGAGCTGGAAGTGGGCATGGGTAAAGTCGGTATGCCGCTGCGCGTGGCCGTTACCGGTGCTGGGCAGTCTCCTGCGCTTGACGTAACCGTCCATGCAATCGGCAAGTCCCGTAGCGTAGAGCGTATCAATAAAGCGCTGGCTTTTATCGCTGAGCGCGAAGGCCAGGCGTCCTGACGGGGACGTAGATGATATAACGGCAGGATATACTCCTGCCGTTTTTTTTTGTCTGTTACGCCGGGCTGGCGATGCCGAGGCGGGCAAGAAAACCGCTAATCCCTTCCCGGGCCAGCAAGTCGCGGAGCTGCAGCTGTTCTGCCGGAGTCATCAGTTGCAGGGTTTCTGTGATTTGCCGCCAGATCGCGTCCGCCTCATTGACCAGGTAAGCGCCTGGCGATTCCGCGAGATGATTGTCGCTAAACAGATGGCGTCTGGCGGGAATGTTAGTCAAAAACTCACGCACCGGTTGGTCGATGACCACCAGTCGCGCTCGTCCCCCTTTAACGCCGGGTATCGCTTCTGTGCGCCATTTCTTCTCCCGAACCCAGCGATTGATCGTTTGTCTGGCCAGCCCCAGGCAGTCGGCAAGCTCTGCGGGCGTCATTTTATCTTTTAGTTTCATCATGGTTTACCGATCGCGGATCCCTAACCGAAGCAGTAACCCGGTGATCCCCTCGCGCAGCAACAGCGACATAAGCTGCTTCTGCTCGCTGGGGGTGAGTTCTTTACAGAGGGTCAGCAGCAGCGATTCCAGATCGCTGTCGTGGGGAGAATAGGTGCCGGGCGTCTCCGCCACGCGCTGGGCGCTGCGGATAAACTCCCTGACTTGCTCATTGACATGGACCAGGCGCGCCTTGCCGCCCTGGACGCCAGGCCGCGGAGAGGTCTGCCAGCCTTCTTTCCGCACCCACTTATTGATAGTTTGCCGACTGTAGCCGGTCAGATGGGCGATTTCTTCAGGTGTCATTCGTTCCTTGAGCATACTATTTCCTGAGTAAATGTATGGAATTAGCTGTCCATGTTATAGCATCCTTTTACTGGAAAAGGTGACCTGTTTAACTTCTGGCTGCGATAAGGCTCGCAATGTCAGCAGGTTGCCTGCTTTTTCAGCGATTGAATCGAGAAGGATAATTTTGCCGTTGACACCTGAGCGAGGAATTCATATTATGCCGCCCGTCAACACGACACGCTTTACGTTACGGGGCTATAGCTCAGCTGGGAGAGCGCTTGCATGGCATGCAAGAGGTCAGCGGTTCGATCCCGCTTAGCTCCACCAAATTCTGCACCCAGCGGATTTGGTTCGTAAAGAGGTCCTGTGGGGCTATAGCTCAGCTGGGAGAGCGCTTGCATGGCATGCAAGAGGTCAGCGGTT
>NZ_JBEAJG010000020.1:0-2893 GCF_040065235.1 Klebsiella sp. GB_Kp047
ACACACTTTCCAGGCGTGCTCCTTCAGCCACTCGGACACCTCACCATATTGTCTTGCTGCTCACCTTGGGTGGGCAACGGGGCGCTACTATAGGGAGTTGCGTTAAAACGGTCAAGCATATTTTCTTCTTTCTTTACCGACCGCTCACGCAATGAACAACGCCCCGCTGCGACGCAGTGGGGCGGGTGTTTTAGCGCTGGGAATCAAGTTGTTCGTTATTCTTCACCACGTCCTGCGCTTTGCTGTAGCTTTCGATCAGCAGCTGGTAGGCCGGGAAGACTTTGGTGTACACCTCCGCCCATTCTGCCGCGTCCGGGCGATTCCAGGTGCGCTGCAGCTCAGAGGCGACGGCGGCGGTATCCATCGGCACTACGCCAGCCTGTACCACGCGAGCCAGGGTGATCTCCTGCGCCATTTTGCTGTAGGTGCCGGAAGCGTCAATCACGGCAAACACTTTATAACCGTCGGCGACGGCGGCAATCGCCGGGAAGGCCATGCAGACGCTGGTGATGGTCCCGGCGATAATCAGCGTTTTACGACCGGTCGCTTTCACCGCGGCGACGAATTCCGGGTTATCCCAGGCGTTGATCTCGCCTTTACGGGCGATGTATTGCGCATGCGGCGCGTTCTCATGAATCTCCGGGATCAGCGGACCATTCGGCCCCTGCGGCACGGAGGCGGTGGTGATCACCGGGATCCCGGCAAGCGAGGCCATCTTCGCCAGCGCGGCGGCGCGAGCGCGCAGCTCTGGCATTGGCATATCGCCGACGGTCTGGAACAGACCGCTCTGGTGGTCAATCAACAGCATTGCGGTATCGTTAACATCAATCACCGGACGAGCACCGTTAAAGTTAGCGGGAGTAGACATAGTATTCACCTCAATCAGTTAGATTTGGCCAAAGCGGCCGCTGTTAAAATCGCGAACGGCTTCTGCGATCTGCGTTTTGTTATTCATGACAAAGGGGCCATAGCCCACAATCGGCTCCTGCAGCGGTTCGCCGGCCATCAGCAGAACTTTTGCCTGGGCGGTCGCCTCCAGATGCAGTGCGTCTCCTGCCTGGCTCAGGACGGCGAGCTGTCCTTCGCGGGCGGATTCGGAACCGTTGATGATCACTTCCCCTTCCAGTACCACCAGCGCGGTACTCCAGCCTTCCGGCTGGCGCAGCGTGAGGTCGCGCCCCTGATTCAGCTGCATATCCCACACGTTAAGCGGTGAGAAGGTATGGGCCGGGCCGCTGACGTCGTCATACTGGCCGGCAATAACCCGAACCTGTCCGGCGCCATTCGTCAGCGCGACGGTGGGGATCGTCCCGGCGGTAATGCTCTGGTAGCCGGGGGCCGTCATTTTGTCTTTGGCGGGCAGGTTGACCCACAGCTGGATCATCTTCAGCTCGCCGCCGCTGCGGGTGAAGGCCTCCGAGTGGAACTCTTCGTGCAGGATCCCGGCGCCCGCCGTCATCCACTGCACGTCGCCTGGGCCAATTACCCCGCCACGGCCGGTGGAGTCACGATGTTCTACCTCACCGGCGTAGACGATGGTGACGGTTTCGAATCCGCGATGCGGATGCTCACCGACGCCGCGTTTATCGCTGCCCGCCGGGAAGGTGTACGGCCCGGCATACTCGAGCAGTAAGAAGGGGCTCAGCTGCTGGCCGTGCGTCTGATAGGAAAACATCGAACGAACCGGGAAGCCGTCGCCTACCCAATGCTGCGCGGGCGCGGTGTAGACTCCTGTAATCTGTTTCATGGCTTTCTCCTGTGTATCGGTATCTGATGTGAATAAGCTTATATCCGGGACGACATGTGCGGTAGTAAGCAAAAATGGCCTATACTGTTCCAAAAATGGAACAATGGAGGAAGGATGCAGGATCTCAATGACTTCGCCTGGTTTGTCCAGGTCGTGGACCATGGCGGTTTCGCCGCGGCAGGGCGAGCGCTTGACCAGCCGAAATCCAAGCTCAGCCGCCGCATTGCGCAACTCGAGGAGCGGCTGGGCGTGCGTTTGATTCAGCGAACCACTCGCCAGTTCGCGGTTACCGAGGTCGGGCAGACCTTTTACCAGCATTGCAAAGCGATGCTGATAGAGGCCGAGGCGGCGCAGCAGGCGGTCGACACGCTGCGCGCCGAGCCGCGCGGCAGCGTCAGGATCACCTGTCCGGTCACCTTGCTGCATGTCCATATTGGACCGATGCTGGCGCGATTTATGGCGCGCTATCCCGGGGTCACTTTGCATCTTGAGGCGACCAACCGCCGGGTGGATGTGGTCGGGGAGGGCATTGATGTGGCGATCCGCGTCCGGCCCCGGCCTATCGAGGACAGCGATTTGGTGATGCGTGTGCTGGCGGACCGAGGGCACCGGCTGGTGGCCAGTCCGGAGCTGATTTCCCGGCTCGGACGTCCGCAGGCGCCGTCTGAGCTGAGCGCCTGGCCTGGGCTCAGCCTGGGGGCGAACAAGCATCAGCATAAATGGCAGCTTACCGGGCCTGAGGGGGCAAGGGCGGAGGTGTATTTCACGCCGCGAATGGTGACCACCGATATGCTGGCGCTGCGCGAGGCGGCGATGGCCGGCGTAGGGGTGGTGCAGCTTCCTTTGTTAATGGTGCGCGATCAGCTGGCGTCAGGGGAGTTAGAGGTGGTACTGGATGAGTGGCAGCCGCGGCGGGAAGTGATCCATGCGGTATTTGCCTCACGGCGCGGGCTGCTGCCCTCTGTCAGGGCGCTGGTGGATTATCTCAGCGAAGAGTATCAGCGAATGGAAGAGGATTAGCTTCGGGATTGGCTTTTCTTGGGGGGCTCCCCCCGGGGAGAATATAAAAGAAAAGAGCCCGCGCTTGCGTACAGGCTCTCATCTCGAATATGGCGGTGAGGGGGGGATTGACTCGCTTCGCTCGCC
>NZ_JBEAJG010000021.1:0-1706 GCF_040065235.1 Klebsiella sp. GB_Kp047
CAAAGGCAGGTTCTTTAAGGTAAGGAGGTGATCCAACCGCAGGTTCCCCTACGGTTACCTTGTTACGACTTCACCCCAGTCATGAATCACAAAGTGGTAAGCGCCCTCCCGAAGGTTAAGCTACCTACTTCTTTTGCAACCCACTCCCATGGTGTGACGGGCGGTGTGTACAAGGCCCGGGAACGTATTCACCGTAGCATTCTGATCTACGATTACTAGCGATTCCGACTTCATGGAGTCGAGTTGCAGACTCCAATCCGGACTACGACATACTTTATGAGGTCCGCTTGCTCTCGCGAGGTCGCTTCTCTTTGTATATGCCATTGTAGCACGTGTGTAGCCCTGGTCGTAAGGGCCATGATGACTTGACGTCATCCCCACCTTCCTCCAGTTTATCACTGGCAGTCTCCTTTGAGTTCCCGGCCGAACCGCTGGCAACAAAGGATAAGGGTTGCGCTCGTTGCGGGACTTAACCCAACATTTCACAACACGAGCTGACGACAGCCATGCAGCACCTGTCTCACAGTTCCCGAAGGCACCAAAGCATCTCTGCTAAGTTCTGTGGATGTCAAGACCAGGTAAGGTTCTTCGCGTTGCATCGAATTAAACCACATGCTCCACCGCTTGTGCGGGCCCCCGTCAATTCATTTGAGTTTTAACCTTGCGGCCGTACTCCCCAGGCGGTCGATTTAACGCGTTAGCTCCGGAAGCCACGCCTCAAGGGCACAACCTCCAAATCGACATCGTTTACGGCGTGGACTACCAGGGTATCTAATCCTGTTTGCTCCCCACGCTTTCGCACCTGAGCGTCAGTCTTTGTCCAGGGGGCCGCCTTCGCCACCGGTATTCCTCCAGATCTCTACGCATTTCACCGCTACACCTGGAATTCTACCCCCCTCTACAAGACTCTAGCCTGCCAGTTTCGAATGCAGTTCCCAGGTTGAGCCCGGGGATTTCACATCCGACTTGACAGACCGCCTGCGTGCGCTTTACGCCCAGTAATTCCGATTAACGCTTGCACCCTCCGTATTACCGCGGCTGCTGGCACGGAGTTAGCCGGTGCTTCTTCTGCGGGTAACGTCAATCGACAAGGTTATTAACCTTATCGCCTTCCTCCCCGCTGAAAGTACTTTACAACCCGAAGGCCTTCTTCATACACGCGGCATGGCTGCATCAGGCTTGCGCCCATTGTGCAATATTCCCCACTGCTGCCTCCCGTAGGAGTCTGGACCGTGTCTCAGTTCCAGTGTGGCTGGTCATCCTCTCAGACCAGCTAGGGATCGTCGCCTAGGTGAGCCGTTACCCCACCTACTAGCTAATCCCATCTGGGCACATCTGATGGCATGAGGCCCGAAGGTCCCCCACTTTGGTCTTGCGACGTTATGCGGTATTAGCTACCGTTTCCAGTAGTTATCCCCCTCCATCAGGCAGTTTCCCAGACATTACTCACCCGTCCGCCGCTCGTCACCCGAGAGCAAGCTCTCTGTGCTACCGCTCGACTTGCATGTGTTAGGCCTGCCGCCAGCGTTCAATCTGAGCCATGATCAAACTCTTCAATTTAAGTTTGATGCTCAAAGAATTAAACTTCGTAATGAATTACGTGTTCACTCTTGAGACTTGGTATTCATTTATTGTCCGAAGACATTAAGAATCCATGTCACTTTGAGTGCCCACACAGATTGTCTGATAAATTGTTAAAGAGCAGT
>NZ_JBEAJG010000022.1:0-1294 GCF_040065235.1 Klebsiella sp. GB_Kp047
CAAGGTTCGCTTTAGCGACCGCGAAGCGGCTCGAGCTTGAGGCTCAAAATGACCAACCAAACTTGTCAGGGGTGATGGTTCGCATAGCGAGCCATCGCCCTGCTAGACGTTTTGCTTTTCGGGGTTTCGGGGCGGAGCCATGAACCAGTCACACCGCTAGCGGTGTGTATACTGGCTAATTAGTTTTTATCTTTTGGGTAAAACTCTCTATAAATCGTGATTAGGCTTCCTATTAAGCCTATGGTTACGATGATTGACGTGATCATGATGACCTCCTTGTCTGTGTCTATTAATCTTATTTATTACACTTTTGGATTTCTTAGTTCCAAAGCAGGCCGGCACATTACAAAAATGATGTGCGGCTTTGTTTTTTATTGGATTCAACTGCTTAAATGCGTCTTAGCAGGGGGATGGCTCGCTGTGGCGAACCATCCCCCTTATCAAGGGTGGGGGTCGTTCCAAGCCGTCAAGAGTCGCTTCGCTACTGCTCTTGACCGCTTTCCTCTCCGGAAAACATAGCCATTATTCTGCGTTTTATTTCTCCATCCTTGTTTACTAATGTCTTGGTAACAAAGGCTGAATAATCTTTTGAGGTGTTATATCCCTTCCAGACCTCATGAGGATCTAAGGCGTACGCACATACTTTTCCAGCAACAGGTATTCTCACCAAAGCACCTTTCTCCTCCAAATAATCCAACCAACGGCGGATTGTTCGAGTAGAAACACCCATCTGATTAGCTAAAAACTGTTGGTCACAGACTACTGCTCCGCATGTGGGATCTATGTGTTCAGCGAAAAATGAGTAAAGACCTATTGCCGCAGCACCCTGTTTGTCCCTCACAAGCTCTCTAATGCGTTGCCAGCCCTTTGGGTATGTCTGGGTAAAGTTGCTGTTCTTTTTCGCCTCCTCGTACTCCTTAGAGGCCTTCCTGTCGATCTCCTGTATTTCTTTCTGTCTTAGTTTTGCTTGTTGTTCTGATGCTACGATCATCGCTACCCCTCGATGTCTTTTTGATAGGACATATTTGTCCCATCATAGGACGCCATGCGTCCTATGTCCAGACACATGCGGACACCAGCTGTGTCCTCACGTGCGGACACCAGCTGTGTCCTATCAGAAAAAATCAAACATATAAGAATCAATCACTTAGTATTTATCTCTATTCTCCTCTATGAAAACCAACAGCAAAAACCAAATTCCAAGGTAGCTCCCTCCCTTCGGTAGGGCATTTTGAGGGTCAAGGTTCGCTTTAGCGACCGCGAAGCGGCTCGAGCTTGAGGCTCAAAATGACCA
>NZ_JBEAJG010000023.1:0-1229 GCF_040065235.1 Klebsiella sp. GB_Kp047
TTCACGAGGCGCTACCTAAATAGCTTTCGGGGAGAACCAGCTATCTCCCGGTTTGATTGGCCTTTCACCCCCAGCCACAAGTCATCCGCTAATTTTTCAACATTAGTCGGTTCGGTCCTCCAGTTAGTGTTACCCAACCTTCAACCTGCCCATGGCTAGATCACCGGGTTTCGGGTCTATACCCTGCAACTTAACGCCCAGTTAAGACTCGGTTTCCCTGCGGCTCCCCTATACGGTTAACCTTGCTACAGAATATAAGTCGCTGACCCATTATACAAAAGGTACGCAGTCACACCCGAAGGTGCTCCCACTGCTTGTACGTACACGGTTTCAGGTTCTTTTTCACTCCCCTCGCCGGGGTTCTTTTCGCCTTTCCCTCACGGTACTGGTTCACTATCGGTCAGTCAGGAGTATTTAGCCTTGGAGGATGGTCCCCCCATATTCAGACAGGATACCACGTGTCCCGCCCTACTCTTCGAGTTCACAGCCTGTGCATTTTGGTGTACGGGACTATCACCCTGTACCGTCGGACTTTCCAGACCGTTCCACTAACACACAAGCTGATTCAGACTCTGGGCTGCTCCCCGTTCGCTCGCCGCTACTGGGGGAATCTCGGTTGATTTCTTTTCCTCGGGGTACTTAGATGTTTCAGTTCCCCCGGTTCGCCTCGTTAACCTATGTATTCAGTTAACGATAGTGTGACGAATCACACTGGGTTTCCCCATTCGGACATCGCCGGTTATAACGGTTCATATCACCTTACCGACGCTTTTCGCAGATTAGCACGTCCTTCATCGCCTCTGACTGCCAGGGCATCCACCGTGTACGCTTAGTCGCTTAACCTCACAACCCGAAGATGTTTCGTAAAACATCATCGTGTCGCGAAAATTTGAGAGACTCGAACACACATTAACTGTGTGTCGTTTCAATTTTCAGCTTGATCCAGATTTTTAAAGAGCAAATATCTCAAACGTCACCCGAAGATGAGTTTTGAGATAGTTCGGCACGCGTCTTTCACTCACGAACCAGCAAGTGGCGTCCCCTAGGGGATTCGAACCCCTGTTACCGCCGTGAAAGGGCGGTGTCCTGGGCCTCTAGACGAAGGGGACACTGAAGTCTCAATCGCAAGACGCCTTGCTTCTTTACTTTCATCAGACAATCTGTGTGAGCACTACAAAGGCAGGTTCTTTAAGGTAAGGAGGTGATCCAACCGCAGGTTCCCCTACGGT
>NZ_JBEAJG010000024.1:0-1025 GCF_040065235.1 Klebsiella sp. GB_Kp047
TCGTCCATCGCGATCGGGTGGATCAGGGTAACAACCATTTTGATGTTGTCGCCCGGCATTACCATCTCTACGCCTTCCGGCAGTTCGATGGTGCCAGTCACGTCAGTTGTACGGAAGTAGAACTGCGGACGGTAGCCTTTGAAGAACGGAGTATGACGGCCGCCTTCGTCTTTGGACAGAATGTACACTTCAGATTCGAACTTGGTGTGCGGGTTGATGGTGCCCGGCTTAGCCAGTACCTGACCACGTTCGATTTCTTCACGTTTGATACCACGCAGCAGAACACCTACGTTCTCACCAGCACGGCCTTCGTCCAGCAGTTTGCGGAACATTTCAACGCCAGTACAGGTGGTTTTCGCGGTTTCTTTGATACCAACGATTTCAACTTCTTCACCCACTTTGATGATACCGCGCTCTACACGACCGGTAACAACGGTACCACGACCGGAGATGGAGAATACGTCTTCGATCGGCAGCAGGAACGGCTTGTCAATCGCACGCTCTGGTTCCGGGATATAGGTATCCAGGTGGCCAGCCAGTTCGATGATTTTCGCTTCCCACTCTGCGTCGCCTTCCAGCGCTTTCAGAGCAGAACCACGAACGATCGGGGTGTCGTCGCCCGGGAAATCGTACTGAGACAGCAGTTCACGAACTTCCATCTCAACCAGTTCCAGCAGCTCTTCGTCATCAACCATGTCGCATTTGTTCAGGAACACGATGATGTACGGAACGCCTACCTGACGACCCAGCAGGATGTGCTCACGAGTCTGCGGCATCGGGCCGTCAGTCGCAGCAACAACCAGGATCGCGCCGTCCATCTGCGCAGCACCGGTGATCATGTTTTTAACATAGTCGGCGTGGCCCGGGCAGTCTACGTGCGCGTAGTGGCGAGTCGGGGTGTCATATTCAACGTGAGAGGTGTTGATGGTGATACCACGAGCTTTTTCTTCCGGCGCGTTATCGATCTGGTCGAATGCGCGAGCGGAACCACCGTAGGTTTTAGCCAGAACGGTAGTGATGGCAGC
>NZ_JBEAJG010000025.1:0-803 GCF_040065235.1 Klebsiella sp. GB_Kp047
TCAAGCGCCTTGGTATTCTCTACCTGACCACCTGTGTCGGTTTGGGGTACGATTTCGTGTTACCTGATGCTTAGAGGCTTTTCCTGGAAGCAGGGCATTTGTTACTTCAGCACCGTAGTGCCTCGTCATCACACCTCAGCCTTGATTATCCGGATTTGCCTGGATAACCAGCCTACATGCTTAAACCGGGACAACCGTCGCCCGGCTAACATAGCCTTCTCCGTCCCCCCTTCGCAGTAACACCAAGTACAGGAATATTAACCTGTTTCCCATCGACTACGCCTTTCGGCCTCGCCTTAGGGGTCGACTCACCCTGCCCCGATTAACGTTGGACAGGAACCCTTGGTCTTCCGGCGAGCGGGCTTTTCACCCGCTTTATCGTTACTTATGTCAGCATTCGCACTTCTGATACCTCCAGCAACCCTCACAGGTCACCTTCGCAGGCTTACAGAACGCTCCCCTACCCAACAACACATCGTGTCGCTGCCGCAGCTTCGGTGCATGGTTTAGCCCCGTTACATCTTCCGCGCAGGCCGACTCGACCAGTGAGCTATTACGCTTTCTTTAAATGATGGCTGCTTCTAAGCCAACATCCTGGCTGTCTGTGCCTTCCCACATCGTTTCCCACTTAACCATGACTTTGGGACCTTAGCTGGCGGTCTGGGTTGTTTCCCTCTTCACGACGGACGTTAGCACCCGCCGTGTGTCTCCCGTGATAACATTCTTCGGTATTCGTAGTTTGCATCGGGTTGGTAAGTCGGGATGACCCCCTAGCCGAAACAGTGCTCTACCCCCGAAGATGA
>NZ_JBEAJG010000027.1:0-583 GCF_040065235.1 Klebsiella sp. GB_Kp047
CGGGGTTGCGGACAGTGTCTGGTGGGTAGTTTGACTGGGGCGGTCTCCTCCCAAAGCGTAACGGAGGAGCACGAAGGTTAGCTAATCCTGGTCGGACATCAGGAGGTTAGTGCAATGGCATAAGCTAGCTTGACTGCGAGCGTGACGGCGCGAGCAGGTGCGAAAGCAGGTCATAGTGATCCGGTGGTTCTGAATGGAAGGGCCATCGCTCAACGGATAAAAGGTACTCCGGGGATAACAGGCTGATACCGCCCAAGAGTTCATATCGACGGCGGTGTTTGGCACCTCGATGTCGGCTCATCACATCCTGGGGCTGAAGTAGGTCCCAAGGGTATGGCTGTTCGCCATTTAAAGTGGTACGCGAGCTGGGTTTAGAACGTCGTGAGACAGTTCGGTCCCTATCTGCCGTGGGCGCTGGAGAATTGAGGGGGGCTGCTCCTAGTACGAGAGGACCGGAGTGGACGCATCACTGGTGTTCGGGTTGTCATGCCAATGGCACTGCCCGGTAGCTAAATGCGGAAGAGATAAGTGCTGAAAGCATCTAAGCACGAAACTTGCCCCGAGATGAGTTCTCCCTGAGACT